>JAQWAN010000022.1 GCA_028707655.1 Bacteroidaceae bacterium | reverse complement strand
AGATTCTCTTTTAAAGTTGGGAGATAAAGTGCCAATTGGTGCAGAGCTTCGTTTGGAAGTAGGAGATGGCTCTCCTGTTGAACCAGTGGATTCCATCTCTTCAGATAGTTTATCAATTGTTGCAGTTGATAATTCTTTAGGTATGGATGCAGCAGGTGGTTTTTTTAATTAAATGGTAGCGATAAATATATGAATGAAGATATAGTTAATGAAGAATGGTTAGAAGAGGATGAAACAAATATATCTTCTAACGATTCATACGAGCACTTCCGAGTGGTTGTAGATAAAGGGCAGTCACCTGTCCGTGTGGATAAATTTCTGTTTGAGCGCATGGTAAATTCTTCTCGTAGTAGAATTCAAAAAGCGGCAGAAGCTGGATGTATTTGTGCCAATGGTGTTTCCGTAAAAAGCAATTATAAAGTACGACCATTAGATGTTTTAACCCTTGTGCTAGATGTGCCAAAACACTCTAGTGATATCAAGCCTGAGAATATCCCTTTAGATATAGTCTATGAGGACGATAGCTTGATGGTGATTAATAAACCCCCAGGTTTAGTGGTACACCCAGGGTGTGGCAACTATGATGGTACCTTGGTTAATGCTATAGCATGGCACCTAAAAGATGTAGAGGGATACGATCCTAACGATCCAAAGGTAGGACTCGTTCATCGTATAGATAAAGATACTTCTGGTCTATTGGTTATTGCCAAGACCCCTCAAGCCAAAAGCCATTTAGGTTTACAATTTTTTAATAAGACCTCTAAACGCGAGTATAGAGCGTTGGTTTGGGGAATTGTTGAGGAGAATGAGGGAACGATTGTGGGTAATCTTGCCAGAAACCCAAAGAATCGTTTACAGATGACTATTTTTGATGACCCCACTATAGGCAAACATGCTGTTACGCATTATCGAGTGATAGAACGATTAGGCTATGTCACCCTGGTAGAATGTGTGCTAGAAACCGGTAGAACACATCAGATTCGTGTACATATGAAATCGATAGGACATACTTTGTTTAACGACTCTCGATATGGAGGCGATGATGTTTTAAAAGGAACACATTTCAGCAAGTATAAACAATTTGTTCATAACTGTTTTACTGTTTGTCCCCGTCAGGCACTACATGCCAAAACCTTAGGCTTTGTACATCCTGTTACCAATGAGGAGATGTTTTTTACCACCGAGTTGCCAGATGATATGACTAGCTTATTAGCTAAATGGCGAACTTATATTTGTAATCGAGAATTATAAGATGAAACGTAATATTGCGATTGTGGCAGGGGGAGATTCGTCTGAACTCCCTGTTTCTTTAAGAAGTGCTCAAGGTCTTTACTCCTTTATGGACAAAGACAAGTATGATTTGTATATCGTTGAGATAGAGGGCCTGCGATGGGAAGTCTGTTTCCCAGAGGGGAAATATACGATTGACAAAAACGATTTTAGCTTTAGCAGGAATGCTAAAAAAACAACTTTCGATTTTGTTTATAACACCATACATGGTACACCCGGCGAGAACGGCCTGTTATTAGGCTATTTTGATGTGTTAAGAATTCCTTATTCTTCTTGTAATGTATTTGTTTCTTCGCTGACTTTTAATAAATTTGCTTGTAACCATTACCTAAAAGGGTTTGGTGTGCGTGTGGCAGAGTCTATCTTGTTGCGTAAAGGAGAAACCATTGCGAATGAACAAGTAATAGAAAAAGTGGGATTGCCCTGTTTTGTTAAACCTTGTGGAGGAGGTTCTAGCTTTGGCGTTTCAAAGGTGAAAACTGCTGAGCAGATTCAACCTGCTATAGAGAAAGCTCTTTCTGAATCTAACGAAGTGCTTCTAGAGGGCTATATGGAGGGCACAGAGATTACTTGTGGCTGTTATGGCGTGAAAGATAAGGAGGTCGTTTTCCCTATCACAGAGATTGTAACAACGAATGATTTCTTTGACTACGATGCAAAATACAATGGGCAGGTAGATGAGATAACCCCTGCTCGTTTAGCTCCCGATTTAACAGAGCGTGTGCAGAAGTTGACAAAGATGATTTATAAAATACTAGGTTGTTCTGGTATTATTCGTATAGACTATATTATAACAGATAAGACGAAGATTAACCTTTTAGAAATCAATACTACTCCGGGAATGACTAACACCAGTTTTATTCCTCAGCAGATAAAAGCTGCCGGATTGTCCATGAGAGATGTGTTTACTGATATTATAGAAGATAAGTTTCTTTGATTCAAATAGAGAAAAATGAGTATGAAAACAACGGAATTTGATGAAATTCGTCCCTATTACGACGAAGAACTCCCTAAAGTATACGACGAATTAGCAAAAGATAGTAGCTTCAAACAGGTAATGGCTTTGGTTTATCCTAATGTACCATTTGGTCTGTTGATGAAAAGAATGTATTCTTGCAAAACAGTCTTAGATTTCCAAAAAACGTTTTGTTATGAAATTTTAGATGTCTTAGCCAAACGAGATTGTGAAAGTCTGCGTTTTGACTGTGAAAATCTACCTAAAGGAACAGAGGGCTGTTTGTTTATCTCCAATCATAGAGATATTGTATTAGACTCCGCTTTTCTATCCTATTTGTTAATGAAAGAGGGATTAAACACAGTAGAAGAAGCTATTGGAGATAATCTATTAATCTATCCATGGATAAAACATGCTGTACGTATCAATCGCTCTTTTATTGTACAGCGTGCTATCTCAATGAAAGAGATGATCAATTCCTCCAAGAGACTCTCGCATTATATTAACGATGCTGTTGACCGACGCAAGCAATATTTGTGGATAGCCCAACGAGAGGGTAGAGCCAAAGACTCAGATGATAGAACCCAGTTGAGTCTGCTTAAAATGCTAACCATGTGGGGAGAAGGATCCATCATGGAGCGTTTATTAACCCTACGTATCTCTCCATTATCGCTCTCTTATGAATACGATTCTTGTGATTATTTAAAAGCTAAAGAGTTTCAAGAAAAAAGAGACGATCCATCTTTTAAGAAATCGCCAGAAGATGATTTATTGAACATGCAAACAGGTCTTAGTAGCTACAAAGGCAATGTATTCTTTAAAGTGGGTCGTTCTATAAATAGCTCTTTAGAAAAGTTAGATCCTTCTATCCATAAAAAAGAGTTGTTAGCAGTTACCGCCACCTTGATAGACGATGAGATACATCGTAATTATTACCTCTATCCCATTAACTATGTGGCTTACGATTTATTAAATAATTCCTCTGTTTATGCTGAACATTATTCGCAAGAGGAGCGTTTAAAAGTAGAGGCCTATTTCTCTACGCAACTAGACAAAATAGTATTACCCAATAAAGACACCGCTTTTTTGCGTAGGAAGATGCTAGAGATGTATGCTAATCCATTGATAAACTATATGTCTGCATGGGAAAAAATAAAATAGTGCTACTCTTTTTTGTTCTGTTTTGTGGCTTAATCACCGCTTGCTCAACAGAAGACGATTGGACCTATCCGCCTGTTCTTACTAGTTTTTTGTCGGGACAGACAGACAGCGAAGGTACGTTGTCTTCTATTGTGCTTGCTAATCAGGAGCGTTTCTTGGTAGACAACGAAGAGCCTATAACAGGTCTCGTAAAGGATACCCTCTATCGTCTCTTAGGCGTTTATAGCGTAGATAGAACCCTTCCTCAGCCCACAGCGACAATCTATTCTTTGCAACAAACCCTATCCTTCGTTCCTTTGCCTATCGACCAATTAGTAGTACCCTTAAAAACCGATCCTGTTACCGTTAAGAGTGTTTCTTATAGTGGTGGATACCTAAATATTATAGTTAGTATGTTGATGAAAGCGGGCGGACAGGTTTTTCATGTTGTTAAACGTAGCAGTGTCAATTCGCTTCTCGACCTTGTACTCTTTCACGATTTGAATGGTGATGAAGAGGCCTATCCTCGCACCGTTTATCTTTCTATTCCCTTAATGCAAGAATCGTTGACTGCAGGTGACTCTATCGCTTTGCAAATCCAAACCTATACAGACAGCATTCAGAAATTCCAATTTGTTTATAAATAGGCTATTTATTATTATTATGAATTATAGTTCTATTCCTTTATATAAATGTACCAAAGCTCTCGTTTGGTGTAAACGCTTCAGACATCGTTGTGGATATGGCGTACATTCTCCTTTTGCCTTTAATCTTGTAACAAGAGTCATCTTTGAAAAATGGCCCTATTATGCCTTTAAAGAGTTGGAAGAGGTGCGTAAGAATGCAAGACGGATAACCAACCTCTCCTATCTTTTGGTGCATCCCGAGCGGGTGGACCAGTTATTGTTTCGTTTGGTCAACTATTTTTCTCCACAAACGGTAGTCGAATTAGGCACACAGATGGGTGTCTCCTCTAATTATTTAAAACGAGCAAAAGCCACAACCTTTCTTTCTTTTGATTGGGAGAGTGCATTAAATGCGTCGCAAAGCCGTTTTGTGACCTCTCTTTTATCCTCCGAAGAGTGGATTCAATACGAAAAAAAAGAGCAAGTTACTGCTCATTTATTGGCATTAAAAAGCCTTGATTTCGTTTATTTTAATACCTTTATGCCAGAGCCTGATTTTTTTGAGGCTTGTTGTCAGCAATCAAATGCCAAGACGCTGTTTGTTATTCAAGGTATTTATCATACCCCAGCCATGCAGGAGTGGTGGAAACGATTAGTAGCCGATGAGCGTGTGGGTATAACATTTGATTTATACGATGTTGGACTTCTTTTCTTTGATAGAGAAAAAAAGAAACAACATTACAAAGTGAATTTTTAATCCTATAATTTGTTTGATATGAAAAAAAGTAATGTTTATACCAAAAAGGGTGATCAGGGAATGACAAGTTTAGTAGGTGGTGAACGTGTACAAAAAACAGATATTCGTGTAGAAGCCTATGGTACGGTGGATGAATTAAATACCTATCTCGGTTGGTTGTCTACAAAAGATGTGCCTGCAAAAGATGTTGCATTGATCCATATTATTCAACATCAACTATTCTCTTTAGGATCTTATTTAGCTACCTCTCATACCTCTAAAGATTTGGTCGATAAAACCATTATCAGTGAGAAATCGATAACCGCTATTGAAACAGCAATAGACGAAGCAGATAATATGCTACCTCCTCTGTCGCAGTTTATATTGCCCGGTGCGAGTGAGAGTTCTGCTTTATGCCATGTTTGCAGAACTGTTTGTCGACGAGCAGAGCGTAGAATCCTAACACTGAACGCCATTAGTCCCATTGATGAGGTTGTTTTAGCTTATATGAACCGTTTATCCGACTATTTATTTGTCTTATCTCGCAAAATTGTTTTTGTTGAAAATAAAGAAGAATTTTTTTGGAACAAGACTTGCATCTAACGATAAAAGTTCTATATTTGCGAGAAAAATAACGGTATTAATAAAATAAAAGTAAAAAGTTATGTATTGGACATTAGAATTGGCTTCAAAGCTTGAAGATGCGCCATGGCCAGCAACGAAAGATGAGCTTATAGATTACGCAATGCGATCTGGTGATCACGCCACGGGATTAGGTGTTTCTCTTGAGGTTATTGAAAATCTACAAGAGATTGAAGATGAAGGTGAGTCATATGAGTCGATCGAAGATATTTGGCCAGATTATCCAACGAAGGAAGATTTTCTTTTTAACGAAGATGAGTACTAAACGTTGTGAGGTAAAAAGATTGGGAGTTAAAATACTCCCTTTTTTTATGACATTAATACAATTTTTTTATCATTGTAGAGTTACTAATAAGAACCCCTATTAGTGGAGAATACATATGTTTTTGAGGAAGTTAGCATTTCTTTTTGTTTTATTTTGTAGCCTTTCAAAAGGCTATGCGCAGTTTGACGCCCATTTCAATAATTATTTTGCTATTACCGGTTATTACAATCCCGCCTATTCAGGCAATCAGAATAAGTTAAATATCTACGGCACCTATAGCTTGCAGCTTGCAGGATTTACCAATGCGCCTCAATCGATGTTTGCAGGAGTAGATGTACCCTTTAAACTTTTTGGAAAGAAACAGGGAGCTGGTGTTGGCCTATTTACAGAATCCATCGGTCTATTCACCAATCAACGTATCTGGGCACAATATGCCTATCGTACCTCTTTTCTAAAAGGAACCCTTAGTTTTGGTGCACAGCTTGGAGCTTTAAATGTTTCTTTTGACCCTACTGAGATAGATTTTGGTACCGACAGTGACACCAGTACAGACCCCGCTTTTCCATCTGCAACAGTAAAAGGTTTGAGCCTAGATGTTGGGCTCGGTGTTTTCTATCAACACCCCAAATTTTATGCCGGTCTTTCTGCCGCTCATCTGTCTGCTCCCACTCTTTTGTTAGGAGAAACTAATGAAATGAAAATTAACTCCACAATTTATTTTACCTCTGGGTGCAATATTCAAACGACAAATCCGTTGCTTTCTATACGGCCTTCCATGTTATTAGAAACAGATTTAACGAGTTATAAACTAGATTTAACGGGGCGTTTGTTTTATAAAAAAGATAATAAGACCTTTTATGGTGGCTTGTCTTATAGTCCCTCCATATCGGTCGGCTTTCTAGTCGGAATTCATATGGGTGCTATAAAAGCAGGTTATTCATATGAGATGTTTACCTCTAAGATAGGAATAAGTAATGGTAGTCATGACATTTATATTTGTTATTCGATGGATATGAATTTTATGAGTAAGAGTAAAAATAAGCATAAGAGTATACGTATATTATAATAAAAAATGAAGAAGATAGTAATATTTGCTTTTGTAGTGGTGGTTACAACCTTAACTGCATGTATGGGCCCTATTGGTTCTTCTGCTGTAGGTGGTGAAGTGACGGGCGTTCATGCCATGTCTTGGCGAGAACCAACTCCTTATGGAATGGTACTTGTTAAACCAGGTTCACTAACCGTTGGTCCAGAAAAACCAGATAGTTTATGGGGTGTTTCTACTCCTTCGCGAGAAGTCTCTGTGGATGCTTTTTGGATGGATGAGATGGAGATAACCAATTCCAAGTATAAGCAGTTTGTAGGTTGGGTGCGCGATTCGCTTATCCGTGAACGATTGGCAGACCCAGCTTTTGGCGGAAATGAGCTCTATAAGATAATGGAAGATCGTTATGGCAATCCAGTTACTCCGCATCTGAATTGGGCAAAACCTATTCCTTGGAAAAAGGCAGATGAGTTTGAGCAAACCGCCATTGAGAGTGTCTATTTTATACACCCAGTAACGGGTAAGAAAATGTTAGATGCTAAACAGATGAATTATCATTACACCTACTATAATCAGACCCTAGCAGCTTTGCGTAAAAACCGATTGAACCCATCTGAACGTGTTTTAAACACAGATCTGAAGGTTAAAGAGGAGGAGGTAATGATCTCTAAAGATACCGCTTATGTAGACGATGAGGGACGTATTGTTAATAGAACCATCAACCGTCCACTCTCTAACCTATACGATTTTGAAAATAGTTATATCGTTAATATCTATCCCGACACCACCTGTTGGGTAAACGATTTCAAAAACGCCTATAACGAGCCCTATATGGAGCTCTATTTTAGTCATCCAGCCTATAACGACTACCCAGTAGTGGGGGTTAGTTGGGAACAAGCCAATGCCTTTTGTGCATGGCGTACGGAGTATCTACTTGCCGGCTTAAAGGGTGCTGCACGCTATATCCAGCGCTATCGCCTACCTACAGAGGTAGAGTGGGAGTATGCTGCACGTGGTAAAAAAGGCAAGGTTTATCCTTGGAACAGTGAAAACACCGAGTCCGACGAGGGTTGTTTTTATGGAAACTATAAACCAGGCAAAGGAAACTATACAAAAGATGGTAGTCTGATCACCAATAAAGTGGGTATTTTCTCGGCTAATGAAAACGGCTTGTATGATATGGCCGGAAACGTTGCGGAGTGGACCTCCACCAATTATACGGAATCGGGTGTATTGTCTATGAGTGATATTAATCCAGAATTATCGTATAATGCAGCCAAAGAAGACCCCTATAAGATGAAGCGTAAGACGGTTCGAGGTGGTTCTTGGAAAGACATCGCTGCCTATATTCGTTCTAGTGCTCGTTCTTATGAATATCAAAATGTTGGAAGATCGTATATTGGTTTTAGATGTGTGCGTACACAAATTGGTTATAAAAAGTGATAAGATAGTTAATTATGGAAAATAAGAAAAAGAATTTTATTCATACGGTACAAAACTTCATAGCCAGCTACCAAGGTAAGGTGTTGCTGAATTATGCCTATAGTTGGGGAGCTGCCATTGTTATTTTAGGTGCTTTGTTTAAGCTCACCCATCTACCCTCTGCAAATGTTATGTTGTTTATTGGTATGGGTACCGAAGTTTTAGTTTTTGCTATATCCGGTTTCGACCGTCCCTCTAAAGCGTATAAATGGGAAAGTGTTTTCCCACAAATCAAGATTGCGGGTTCAAGCAGCGATCATAAAGCTACCGAGGAGCTAAAAGAGGCTACACAGCGTGGTCTTGACCAAACGCAAATGGGCCAGCCAGCCACAGGTGCTCCAGCATCTACCACCGCATCGGCTGCTCCAAACGCTTCTGCGGCTGCCGTTCCAGGCGTGGAGGTTTCTGATGAGATGATTTCTGCTACACAGCAATATTTAGACCAATTGCAGCAGATGACATCCGCTTTGGGTAATTTTACAGAGCAAACCAAACGAATGGGGCAAGATGCTGACCAGATGGATATGCTTTCGAAAAATCTTTCCGGAATAAATGCCATTTATGAGATACAGTTGCGCAGTGTTAGTTCGCAACTATCTACCATTGATAAGATCAACGAACAGAGTAAACTGATGGCTCAACAGATAGACGAGCTGAATGTGGTTTATGCACGCATGTTGGATGCCATGACAATCAATAATAAATAATTTTCTAAACTTAGAATATAATGGCTGCAATAAACGGACCTGATTCCTCCAGGCAGAAGATGATTAATTTAATGTACATTGTTTTGATGGCAATGTTGGCATTAAATGTTTCTTCCGATGTTCTGAATGGATTTTCTTTAGTGGATGAGGGACTTAATCGATCGACACTGAATTCTTCTTTGCAAAACGATGCAATGTATAAGGATTTAGATTTTTATATGGCTAGAAATCCTGAAAAAGTAAAGGAGTGGTATAGCAAAGCACAATATGTGCGTCAGATTTCGGACTCCTTGTTTAACTATGTGGAAGATTTAAAATATAAGATTGTTAAAGAAGCAGATGGCGATGATGCCGATGTGAAAGATATCTCCAATAAAGAAAATTTAGAAGCGGCTACCTACGTTATGTTAGCGCCAGGAAGTGGTAAAGGAAAGCATCTTTATGAAGCGATAAACAATTACCGTACGGCTATCTTAGCAATGATAACGGATTCTATTCAGCAAAAAACAATCTTGAGTAGTCTATCCACTAATGTGCCCACAAAAGTAGGCACGCTCGGTAAGAACTGGCAAGAGTATATTTTTGAGAATACCCCAGCGGCAGCTGCTGTTACCCTATTGACAAAGCTTCAAAGCGATGTACGCTATGCAGAGGGAGAGGTATTGCATACACTTGTCAACAATATTGATGTAGGCGATTTACGGGTTAATCAAGTAAAAGCATACGTTATTCCCACTGCTAAAACAATAGTTCGTGGTAATAAATTCTCCGCTCAAGTTATCTTAGCCGCTGTGGACACCACCAAGCGTCCTGCCATCTTTATTGATGATAAGGAGATTGCAAACGATGGCAAATATGAACTGTTGTGTAACCAAACCGGTCAATTTAAGTTAAGTGGTTATTTAAAACTCGACCAATCGGATGGCTCTGTTCTATCTCGTCCGTTTGAACAAGAATACACCGTAGTAGAACCATCTGCCACTGTGTCTGCCACATTAATGAATATCTTTTATGCTGGTTTTGACAACCCCATTAGTGTTTCTGTTCCGGGTGTTCCCTCTAGTAATATCCGTGTATCTATAGCTGGTGGAAATGCAACACTCAAAAGGAATAAAGCAGGTTTTGTAGTACGTCCTCTTGCTGTTGGCAAGGATATAACCATTCTTGTAACCGCCAATGCACAGGTGATGGGCCGATATGTTTTCCATGTTCGTCAATTGCCCGATCCTACTCCTTTTGTTACCTATACCGATGCCAATGGTCATTCGCAACGGTATAAAGGTGGAACGCCACTGAGCAAAATGGCTTTGATGAATAGTAAAGGCATTTTAGCCGCCATAGACGATGGTTTATTGTCTATCGATTTTAAGGTACTCAGTTTTGAAACCGTCTTTTTTGATACCATGGGAAATGCTGTTCCAGAATTATCGAATGGCAGTCAGTTCTCCAATAGACAACGTTCCGTTTTTAGAAATCTATCGCGTGGTAAACGCTTCTATATCTCTCGTGTAAGAGCGATTGGTCCAGACGGCATTGAACGCGTATTGCCCACATCTTTAGAGGTTATTGTAAATTAAAAAAACATCATAGTATGCTACGTAATATTCGCTTTTTATTTTTTCTTTCGGCTGTCGTATTGGTGCAGCTGTTACATGCGCAGCCTGCAGCTCGACGTGCTGAGATAGCACGTAAGAAGTCGACACCCATGTTGTCTGTTCGTTCGGCAACACAATATGCAGGCAAGGTGGAGCACTCTTCCGATTTGGTTTGGGAGCGTGCTATCTATCGTTCGTTAGATTTGAAGAAAGAGGCCAATGCTCCGCTGTATTATCCGGTAGAGCCCATTGGTAAACGTGTAAATTTTTTCACTTCCATTATACGTTTGTTGTTAGCCAACAAAGTACCAGCCTACGATTACCGCTTAGATGGTAATGAGCTTTTCACCTCCGATAATAAGATGGATGTGCAGGGTTTTTTAGACCGTTTTCATATCTATTACGAGAAAAAATCGAAGAATAAGAAAGATACCTCTATTGTAGTCAACAATAGTGATATTCCCTCTGCCGAGGTATTGAGTTACTTTATAAAAGAGGTTTATTATTTTGATCAACGCACCTCTACCTATTCCTCGCGTGTTGTTGCCATCTGTCCTGTGTTGCATAGAACCGATATGTTTTCTACTACCCCAGTTAAGTCGCCACTTTTTTGGGTTAAGTTTGACGACCTCTCTCATTATTTAAATTATTATCCTATTATGGTTAGTAATTATAATAACACCTCTAATTTAACCATCAGCGATTATTTTACGGCCCATCTCTATAAGGGGGATATTTATAAAACCACAAACATGTTGAATCAAACCCTATCGCAGTATTGCCCAACTGATAGTGCTTTGGTTAAGGAGCAGCAACGTATTGAATCGGAGCTCACCACTTTTGAATCGCATTTATGGGAAGTAGCTCCAGAAAAACAAGATGAACCCGTTTTAACTCCAAACGACTCTACACTTGTTGCCGAAAAGAGTGTAAGTACAAAGAAATCAGTTCGTAACTCAAAACGTAAGGGCCGTGATAAAATGAAATCAAAATCTTCTAAATCATCTGTTAAAGACACCAAAAAGTCGAAAAGCAAAACGTCTTCCTCTTCTGGCGTACGTATGTCCGTACGACGTAGCAGAAGATAACTCCTTTTTTTTTGTTGTTGTAGATATTTATTTATATTTTTGTTTTACTGATAAAAATAAAGGAAATTTAATAAGGATGAGATTAATAGTAGAAAGTAGTTCAACACGTACTGAATGGTGTTTAGTGGAAGGAACGCATGTTGTGGTACATGCCGTGACAGAGGGCATAAATCCTTTTTTTCAAACACGAAGAGAGATTAGTCGGTGTATTCGCTTGCAATTGCCATCCGTGTTTTTCAAGAAAAAAGCAGAAATCATATACTTCTATGGTGCAGGGTGTACAAATCCAGAAAAACGAAATATTATTGAGGCATCGCTAGTAGCACAGTTTCGTGCTCCAGTGGCTGCTTTTAGTGATTTGTTAGGAGCTGCACGTGGCCTTTTTGGTGATGAACCAGGTATTGCTTGTATTCTAGGAACAGGTTCCAACTCCTGTTATTATGATGGTAGTGTTATTAAACGCAATGTAAAATCGTTAGGCTATGTGTTAGGTGACGAGGGCAGTGGTGCTATTTTAGGTAAAATGTTTTTGGGCGATTGTCTGAAAAACATTGCTCCCAAAGAGTTGGCCGATGCCTATTATGAATCGTGTCAATTATCTCCAGATGAGATGATGTCTGCAGTTTATAACAGTCCATTCCCTAATCGTTTTTTGTCTAAACAGTCTTTTTTCTTAAAAGATTATATGGACCATCCGTATGTACATCAATTGTTATATAATAATTTTAAATCCTTCTTTGAGCGTTGTCTTTTTCAATACGATTATAAAGATAAGCCTATACGCTTTGTTGGATCGGTAGCCTTTACCTTTGCAGAAGTTTTAAAAGAGGTGGCCATAGACGAAGGTGTGCTTATTGATGTTATCTTAGATAATTCCATGGCTGGAATTGTTGATTTCCACACACAAGATTGTCGTTTATTATAAGGAACAGTACCTATAATTTTTAGTTAGATTCACTCTATTGTAAATAGGGTGAATTTTTTTTGTTCTACCTCTACTTCTATTCGATAGATGTTATACTTAAATCTGGTAGTCACGGTGAACCATATTGGTAGTCACGGTGAACCATATTGGTAGTCATGGTGAACCGTATTGGTAGTCACGAGTACCAGATGAAAAATCAGCAGATAATGCCCCTTTAAATACCTCTTTTCTTTTCATAATTCATGTTAAGATGGCTATCTTTATTTTTTTATTTCTATCTTAGCGACTATCCCTTTGTGTTTTAGCCTATTTAGGCTTTCTTTTTGTTTATTCACTTTCTGTTTTATCGGCGACAAGTTACGCTGTTCATCTTGCATGATGAATTAGGGTTGATTATTCAAATAAAAAGTATATAAAGCATAAATATCTTTAAAAACATGTTGTAAATATAAAATAATTAGAGGAAAAGCACACTAATTTTGCTTTAGATTCTTATATTTGTCCCCACTTCGAACCATAGGTATGTCTTAAATTATAATTATGAAAACAAAAAGAATTTATCTACTACTATTCGTATTATGCGTACATATAAGTATGCATGCAGACAATTTCAAGTTTGCTTTAATGACCGACATACACATCTCCTCCAATCCGGTTCCCCGTGAAGACTTAACCCGTTCGGTACAACAAATTAATGCTACTTCTGGACTTGATTTTGTTATCATCTCTGGCGATTTAACCAATACTGGCGATCGTCCCTCTTTATTATTTGTGAAAGAAACATTAGACCAGTTGACTATACCTTATTACATTGTCTCAGGTAACCACGAAGGAACGTGGAGTGCATCTGGAGTAATGGATTTTACCTCTATTTTTGGTTCTGAACGATTTAACTTTAAACATAAAGGTTTCTGTTTCTTAGGCTTTCCTACAGGTCCTATCCTTAGAATGTCTGATGGACATGTATCTCCCCAAGATATCTCATGGCTGCAAGAGCAATTAGCTGCAGTTGGTAAAAAACAACCTGTCTTTTTGGTGACGCATTATCCTATGCAGAGCGGTGATATAGATAACTGGTATGCTGTATTAGATGCCGTGCGTCCCTATCAAATTACGGCTTTTTTAGGTGGTCATTATCATAGCAATAAAGAACTTTCTTACGAAGGTATTCCCGGTTTCTTGAATCGTTCTAATCTACGTGCTAAAGAAAAAGTGGGAGGCTATTCCATTTATGCCATAGAAGGTGATACACTTCGTGTTTATGAACAAAAAATTGGTGGATTGCCAACGCAATGGGCTGCTATTGATTGGACTGCGCCACATGATACGGCGGGTCAACC
>JAQWAN010000237.1 GCA_028707655.1 Bacteroidaceae bacterium | reverse complement strand
TATCAGATTTCTTACTTATAACAGCAACTATTTTATCAATTATTTCTGCTGTTCAATATTATGTTATGAATCGTGATCTAATTACAAAAAAAGAAGAAGTTATCGAAACTTTATAAAAAGAAATAAATAACAAGCAAAAAGTCCTTTTTGAATAAAGGATTTTTTTATTTTAGTGAAAATAGATTTACAAAAATTACAAACAAATGTTCGAAAAACGCTTGCATTTTAAATTTATATAATGTAGAATTAAAATGTAATAAAATTAGGAGGCAAAATATGGTGACAAAAAACATCGACAAAGATAAAGTTCTTGAGCAAGTATTGTTAGATATTGAAAAACAATTCGGAAAAGGATCAATTATGAAATTGGGAGATCATCCCAGTCATGAAATAGATGTCTGTTCTAGTGGATCTCTAACTTTAGACGTAGCTTTAGGCATTGGGGGGTATCCAAAAGGTCGTATTATTGAAATATATGGGCCTGAATCAAGCGGTAAAACTACAGTTGCATTACATGCAATAGCAGAAATTCAAAAACAAGGTGGTAGAGCAGCATTTATTGATGCTGAGCATGCTTTAGATCCGGTATATGCATCAAAATTAGGCGTTGATATTAAAGAATTATTATTATCACAACCGGATACTGGAGAACAAGCTTTAGAAATATGTGAAGCGTTAGTCCGTAGTGAAGCAATAAGTATTGTTGTTATTGATTCAGTAGCAGCTTTGGTTCCACAGGCAGAAATAGAAGGTGAAATGGGCGATAGTCATGTTGGATTACAAGCTCGCCTCATGTCACAAGCTTTAAGAAAACTATCTGGTACAATTAGTAAAACTAATACAATTGCAATATTCATTAACCAACTAAGAGAAAAGGTAGGTATCATGTTCGGCAACCCGGAAACAACACCTGGTGGACGAGCATTGAAATTTTATTCTTCTATTCGACTTGATATTAGAAGAGCAGAACAAATTAAACAAGGAGACAATATTGTTGGTAACAAGACAAATATTAAGGTTGTTAAAAACAAAATGGCTCCACCTTTTAAGATTGCCAATGTAGAAATTATGTATGGTGAGGGTATAAGTAGAACTGGTGAATTAGTAGATTTAGCATCAGCAGCTAATATCATTGAAAAGAGTGGTGCCTGGTATGCATATAAAGGAGAAAAAATTGGTCAAGGCAAGGAAAATGTTAAAATGCTATTTAAACAAAATGATGTTCTTAGAAACGAGATAGAGACTAAAGTTAGAGAATATAATGGCATGCCACTTAAAAGCGTTAAAAAGGAGGAAAAAGCTGCAAAATAGCTTTTTCTTTTTTTGATACAATTGCGAAATAGAAAGGTTCTCCTTGACACAAATCCAAATCAAATTTAAAATAGAGGTGTAGAGTTAAAATCAGTAACATTTAACTGTATAGATAGAAAGTGAGAGTTATATATGGATACACTATCATTATCCATTTTAGCCTCTGTACTTGGACTTTCTTTAGGAGCAAGTTCCGTTCTTATTGTTAATCGTATAAAAAACAAACGTACTAACGATATGGCGTTAAATTTAGTTGAAAAAGCACGCAAAGAAGCCGAAAAAATTAAGCGTGAATATTTATTTGAAGCCAAAGAAGAAACACATAAATTAAAATTGGAAGTTGAAAAAGACGTTAAGGAAAAGAAAAACGAAGTTAAAGAACTAGAAGAAAGACTACTTCAAAGAGAAAGCAGCATAGATAAGCGAGATGAAATGCTTCAAAATCGAGAGAAAATGTTGGATCAAAGAGATAATAATTTAGTGTTGAAACAAAAAGAAATTCAAAAGACAGAAAATGAAATGGAAGAAATTAAAAAACAACAGCTAGATTTGTTAGAAAAAATTTCGAGTTTTTCAAGAGAAAGAGCTCATGATCTTATAATGAAAAAAGTTGAAGAAACAATGGAAAAAGAAATGGCAGAATATATTAGAGAACGTGAACTAGAGGCTAAGCTTCAAGGTGATCGTGACGCTAAGAGTTTGCTTGTTGCGTCAATGCAAAGATATGCATCAGATGTTGCTAGTGAACAAACAATATCAGTAATAACTTTACCGAGCGATGATATGAAAGGTAGAATTATAGGTAGAGAGGGTCGTAATATAAGGACAATCGAAGCTGTTACTGGGGTCGATTTAATTATTGATGATACGCCCGAAGCTATTGTTATTTCTAGTTTTGATCCGCTTAGGAGAGAAATTGCTAAAATTACAATTGAATCATTAATAAAAGATGGACGTATTCATCCGGCTAGAATTGAAGAATTGTATGACAAGACTTCAAAAGAAATGAATGTGAAGATTTTAGAGTATGGAAGAGAAGCCACTTTTGAATTAGGACTTACTAAAATAGAACCACAAATAGTTGAATTGCTGGGTAAACTACATTTTAGAACAAGTTATGGTCAAAATGCACTTCAACATTCAAAAGAAGTAGCTCATTTAGTTGGTATTATGGCTAGTGAAATTGGTGAAAATGTTGCTTTGGCAAAACGCGCAGGTTTGTTGCATGATATAGGAAAAGCAATTGATTTTGAAATTGAGGGTAGTCATATTGAAGTTGGTATTGATGTAGCTAAGAAAAATCATGAAGATTCTGTTGTTATTAATTCAATAGCATCACATCATGGAGATACAGCACCAACAAGTAATATTGCAGGCTTAGTAGCTATAGCTGATGCAGTTTCTGCATCGAGACCTGGGGCTCGTAATGATTCGTTAGAAAATTATACAAAACGTTTAGAACAGCTAGAAACTATTGCTAGTGAAGTTCATGGCGTCGATAAAGTTTTTGCAATCCAAGCTGGTAGAGAACTACGTATTTTGGTTAATCCAGAAGAAATAGATGATCTTAAGAGTATTATAATAGCTCGTGATATAAAAGACCGCATTGAAAAAGAAGTTCAATATCCGGGAACAGTAAAAGTAACTGTTATTAGGGAAACAAGAGCTGTTGAGGAAGCAAAATAAAAAGGTTCTTTGTCAAATAGTGTGGATGACTAAAAATTCAAACTAAATTACAATGAATTGTAATGGAGTGAAAACGTAAGTTTTCGCTCCTTTTTATATGCTTTTATAGGTCGGGTTAATTAAACCCGAGATGAGAAGGATACGTGCTTTAAAATGTAGAAAACTACGATAATCAAATGAGATACGTTTAATTACTTGATAAGATTATTAATACCTTCAATTTTTCCATTTGATAAATTAGAATTAATTGCATTGTGAATGTACTTTCTATGTTCTATGAGAGTCTTTTGAGCAGTTAACATATAAGAGGATAAGTTGTAA
>JAQWAN010000236.1 GCA_028707655.1 Bacteroidaceae bacterium | reverse complement strand
AAGAGATGGGTTTCCAATATGAGCTAGGAATGGATTTAGCGAAATCATTAGGACTATCTCTCCAAGTAAAAATAGCCAGAAGCAACCAAGAGCTGGTGCAATTACTAAAAGAGGGAAAAGGGGATTTTATCGGCTATAACCTACCCATCAATCGACAAAGAAAAAAAGAGATCGATTTTTGCAACAGCACCACAGTTACCCACCAAGTAATTGTACAACGCAATAGAAGAGGTCCTAACTATCTCACAGATGTGACACAATTAATTGGAAAAGATGTCTACGTTAAACCGGGCCGATACAAACAACGGCTCCTTAATCTTAATGACGAACTAGGTGGAGGTATCCGCATACATTGCATTACGAACGACAGCATCACACAAGAAGATTTAATCAGTCAGGTATCCCATGGTAAGATAAACTACACCATTGCCGACAATGACGTAGCCCAACTGAACAAAACCTATTTTCATAATCTGTATGTCAAGCTACAAGTTAGTTTAGACCAACGTTCAGCATGGGCTGTACGAAAAGAAACGCCGTTGTTAAAAAAGGCCATTGACGATTGGCTACAAGCAGATGAACCCATTAATGCCTACAAAAGAAGTAGTAAGCGCTATTTTGAACAAAGCAAGGCACTCCCCTACACCCTTTTTCTCTCTATTAGAGATGGGAAAATCTCCCCCTACGATTCTATTTTTAAGAAGTATGCCAAAACAATCGATTGGGATTGGCGTTTATTAGCCTCCTTAGCCTTTACAGAATCTAATTTTGATACAACCGTTGTTTCTTGGGTAGGAGCAGAAGGTCTTATGCAACTATTACCATCTACCAGTAAAGCTTTGGGCGTTCCAAAGGGGATGGAGAAAAACCCAGAACAAAGCGTAAAGGCTGCCTGCAAATATATCTCTATCACCAATAAAAGCTTACAAAAGATAGCGGATAAAAAGGAACGGATCAATTTTATTTTAGCAGCCTACAACGCTGGACTAGGTCATGTTTACGATGCCATGGCACTTGCCTCCAAATACAAAAAGAATCCCTATATCTGGAACAATAATGTAGCAAAGTATATCCTGCTAAAGAGTGACCCAGCCTATTTTACCGATTCGGTTTGTAAATATGGATATATGCGTGGCATCGAGACCTTCACCTTTGTAAAGGAGATTCAACGTAGATATCAGATTTATCAATCGAAAATAAAACAATAGCCTTATCTTAAAAGCAGTACCTCACCCACTTCAGGGGTATAATCCATCTCCTTATTATTCATAAAATAGAGACTGCTCAAACGAATACCATAGAGCTGTGCGATAGAATGCATCGATTCATTCACACGAATAACATGCTCCTTACACCCTTTTGCTGCTTTTCTCTTTTTCTTATGTAAGAAAACAACCTCCCCAGCTGAGAGCTGATAGTTGGAGGAGAACTCATTATAACGGCAGATTTTTGAAACAGATATACCCAACTCCTCGGCCAAAGTGTCTAATGTATCTCCAGCTTTAGCACGGATAAACACCAAGTTATTACACAACAAGAACGCATGCGTTTGTACCATCTCCTGCGCAGGGCTCACATCCTTATCATATTTGTATAACTTATACTTTTCAATAATAGCGATTAATCGTTTTGCATAGGTAGAAGAGGTGGCATATCCCGCACGTTTTAATCCATGTGCCCATCCCTTATAATCCGTTACATCCAATTTAAAGAGTGCAGCATATCTATCTTTACTAGACAGAAAATTGGCGTGATCTTGATAAGATTCCAACACTTTTTTATAAGAGCGAAAACATTCATTGCGTCTATCATCATCATATTTCACTCGCTTTCCACTCCAATTACTGCCACATTTTATACCAAAATGGTTATTCGATATCTGTGCGAGCTTGCTCTTACCCGCCCCAGATTCCAATAAGGCTTGTGCTAAAGTAATACTAGCCGGTATCTTATACTCCTCCATCTGCTGCCTAGCAATAGGAGCATACTTTTCCACATATCTTTGATAAGCATCTTTTCTCACTTGTGCGTACAAAGAGGGTACGGCTACACTTAACAAAAAAGACAACCACAAATATTTTTTTATATTACAATTCATTTTCACGGGTTTAGAGTACAAAAATCATCAAAATAATCGAATAAACCAATCACTTTTATTAACTTTGTATAGAAATACATTAATTCAATCTAATATGAAAGACTTAAAGATAAAATCTACTATCAGAGTTTATAACTATGATGAGTTGGAGACAGCTGATAAGGCTTTAATAGATAAAGCTAAAGAAGCAACAAAGAACAGTTATACACCATACTCTCATTTCTCTGTAGGCGCAGCAGCTTTACTTACAAATGGTGTAATCCTTTGCGGAACCAACCAAGAAAATGCTGCCTATCCCTCTGGACTATGCGCAGAAAGAACGACCCTATTTTATGCCAATTCTCAATATCCCAATGACCCTGTAGACACATTGGCCATTGCAGCTCGTACGGAGCACGATTTTATAAAAACACCTATTTCACCGTGTGGTGCCTGTAGACAAGTGATGCTCGAAACAGAGTCGCGCTTTAATCATCCCATGCGAATCTTGATTTATGGAACAGAGAGTATCTATGAGATTAAGAGAGTTAAAGATATTTTACCGCTATGCTTTGATGCAAGCTCCATGGAATAATCTATAATGAGTAGTCCCCACCAGCCTGCACAAAAGAGATGCACCGGTAGGATACTATTTATTTATACATTCTAACACAACATATACTTAATAGCCTATGCGCTGTTAGGTGTATGTTTTGCATACTTTAAAGACACCTCTCTCAACCCATGCAACCGCTTATCAAATTACATAATTAACCTATTTCTTCCACCACGTATATGGCGAAGAAACTTTATTCTTTATACTATTATGTGGATTTATTTACTTGTCATTTTTTTTATATGTTATCTACTTATCGCACTAGAACATATCTTAAACGTTAATAAGAGCGCCATTTCATTATTTCTAGCCGTTGTGCTCTGGACCATTGTATTAGGCAACGCAGCCGATGTATCTACGCTATACAATGCTGAAAAGTTTTCACAGTTTCTCCTACAGAACCCGGCAGAAGCCGCATTAAGTCTGCACGACCAGAGCATACACTTTCTCATCGAGAAGATGATGGTCTTGCATCTTGGTGATATCAGTGAGACACTTTTTTTTCTATTGGGTGCCATGACGATTGTAGAATTAATTGACCAGCACGGTGGTTTTAACTTTATCACGCAACGCATCAAGACACGTAAAATCCGTACGCTGCTGTGGACAATCGCCTTTATAAGCTTTTTC
>JAQWAN010000235.1 GCA_028707655.1 Bacteroidaceae bacterium | reverse complement strand
AGTACGCAGGCTATACTTCATTTCAATGGATTAGAAGAACCATTGGTGTGTAAAATGGCAATCTCTATTCATAGTTTAGCGCAAGCGCGTAAAAACATGGAGCTAGAGACAGCTGCGGATGGTTTTGATTTTGATACTCTCCATCAACATGCTGTGGTGCAATGGAAAGATAAACTGGAACGAATGGCTATAAAAGGGGGCACTCCTACCCAGCGTACCAATTTCTACACCGCGTTGTACCACTCGTTTGTGGTTCCAAATACAATCTCAGATGCGGCAGATAAAGAGCGACGTTTCTCTACACTCTCTTTATGGGATACGTTTAGAGCGTGGAATCCACTGATGACTATGCTCGATACCACGGTGGTGAACGATATTATTGCTTCTTGTTTAGATGTTTACGATAGAACTGGCGAATTACCTATTTGGCCGCTATCGGATGGCGAAACCAATTGTATGATTGGCTACCATTCTGTTTCTGTTATTGCCGACGCTTATCAGAAGGGTATCAGAGGATACGATGTTTCTAAAGCACTCGAAGCGATGGCACAATCGGCCGTTATCAATAAAAAGGGAGCCGACTACTATACGAAATATGGTTATATCCCAAGTAATATAAAAAAAGAATCGGTCTCCTGTTTGTTAGAATTTGCTTACGATGATTGGTGCATAGCACAAGTGGCAAAAAATCTAGGCGAAGAGCAGACTACACCACTTTTATTAATCGCTCCCAGCAATTTGTACAGGTGTTCGATGGTGCTACCAAGTTTTTTAGAGGAAAAACGTTAGATGGTAATTGGGAATCTCCTTTCGATCCTTTTGCCGTTGGAAGAGCATATACAGAGGCTACGGCGTGGCAATATCGCTATTTTGTACCGCACGATGTCTATGGTATGGAACAACTGTTTGGTGGAAGAGAAGCGTTAATAGAGGCGTTAGACAACCTATATAGTGCTACCTCTAATGTTAGAGGCGATTTAGTGGATATTGATGGATTAATAGGGCAGTATGCACATGGAAATGAGCCAAGTCATCATATCACGCATCTCTATAATTATGTAGGGCAGCCTTGGAAAACACAAGCTTTAACTCGTAAGATATTAAAAGAGATGTACCACGCAACCCCAGAAGGTATCACAGGTAATGAAGATTGTGGTCAGATGTCGGCATGGTATTTACTCAATAGCTTAGGTCTTTATGCTGTTTGTCCTGGTACAAATCAGTTTTCGTTAACCTCTCCGCTGTTTGAAGAGGCTACTATTTTGTTGGCCAATGGCAAGCAGTTAGTGGTTACCGCAAATAACCCTGCAGAGAATGTATACATTGAGAAAGTGACTTGGAATGGCAAAGCGATTAACCAGACCTATATAACCTACAACGAGCTGATGAGTGGTGGTGTTTTAGATTTTACACTATCTGCTACACCATCTAAAAAATGGGGTACAGCAGTGGAGGATGCTCCCTATTCTTACTCTAAAAACCCTAAGGTATCTATTCCAACGACAACCGATAATTTACACCTTTTTGAAGGCGAAATAGAGGTACATCTACTTTCTGCAACCAAAGATGCACAGATCTATTATACAACAGATGGAACAAAACCTTCTGCCTCTTCTACCAAATATGTGGCTCCTATTTCTTGCAATGCCTCCATGACAATTCAGGCAATAGCTTATAAAGAGGGACTTGAACCCAGTCAGGTTGCCACTATCGAGGCTACTAAGGCGATTTATCGCCCTGCATTGCAGAAGGATTTGACAACCAATGGTGTGTACTACCGCTACTACGAAGGCGATTTCTCGCAGACCAAAGAGATGAATGACGCTCCTTTAGTAGAGCAGGGGGTGTTTACAGCACTAACTATTGATAAGGCGGCACGTGCCGATTATTTTGGCTATAAGTTTTCTGGCTTTATCTATCTGCCTCAAACAGGTATCTATGCCTTCTCGTTGAATTCAGATGACGGAAGTGTATTGTTTATAGATGGTGAAGAGGTGGTCAATAACGATGGCACACATGGTTCAATAACCGCAACGGGTAAGATACCTTTACAAAAAGGGTTTCATCGTTATGCGCTGAACTATTTTGAGAGTTATGAGGGACAAACACTCTCTTGGAATTGGTGTAAGCCAGGCGATAATGCATTTCAGGAAGTTCCTATGTTGAATTTATTTGTAAAATAAGAGGATATGAAAACTAATCGATTAATTCTATTTTTGGGGGTTTGTTTGTTGCTTGCGCAACCCTTAATGGCGCAGAGCAGACGCGACAAAGAGCAAACGTATATATTAGAGCATCCCTATGCTGTAAAAAACATCACCTTTCCGAAGGGAAAGAAGGTAAAGAACGTTATCCTGATGATTGGAGATGGTATGAGCCTAATGGATGTATATGCGGCATGGACGGCCAATCGTGGCCATTTATACCTGGAGCAGGCTGCAGCCACTGGCTTATCGAAGACCTATTGTACCGATAAGCTGATTACTGATTCGGGTGCTGGAGGTACTGCTTTAGCTACCGGACAAAAAACATCGTATCATTCGGTAGGGGTAGACCCATCGGGTAAACCATTGCGCACGTTAATCGATTTTGCAGCAGACCGCAACCAATCATCGGGTATTGTGGTGTCTTGCCGATTGAATGATGCTACGCCAGCCGATTTTTGCTGTCATAATACTGACCGTGATAAATCGTATGCTATTGTTGCTGATTATGTGACGAGTGGCGTAGATTTTGTGTTTGGTGGTGGTGCTAAATTCTTTATGATTCGCCCCGATGGCAGAAATCTATTCGAGGAGCTACAAGCTAAAGGATATGCTACACCTCGTAGTATGAAGGAGTTGAAAAAAGTGAAATCGGGCAAAGTCTTTGCCGTGACACAACCTGTAGATTTACCCGTTCCAAAGGAGCGAAAAGATATGTTAGCACAAGCTTCTTTAAAAGCAATAGATATTCTTAATCAGAATAAAAACGGTTTTTTCTTAATGGTAGAGGGCTCTCAGTTAGATGATTACGGTCATTTTAACGACTTGGATATGTTGATGCAAGAGGTACACGATTTTGACCGAACAGTTGGAAGAATACTAGAATGGGCTGCTCAAGATGGAGAAACTTTGGTAGTGGTTACTGCCGACCATGAGACGGGTGGATTGACATTGGTAGATGGTGATTTAGAGCAGGGTAAGATTGTTTGTAAATTTTCTACCTGTGGACATAGCGGTGTAATGGTTCCAGTATATGCTTTTGGCCCTGGTGCAGAGAGCTTTACGGGTATCTATGAAAACACAGCTGTTTTCGATAAGATTCAAGCGTTAGTTAATTCAAGCGCAACGA
>JAQWAN010000234.1 GCA_028707655.1 Bacteroidaceae bacterium | reverse complement strand
AATGACGTCTGTATTGGTAAACAACTTGTTTGTACATATCTTCAACAGCATCATAACGATCGCCATCTACATAAGTCCATTTCTCAAGGTTCTTCATTATAATTTTCAAGTTACTAATTGCATAGTCACCCGATTTCATATGATCGTTACCTAAATCTTCTGTTTGGTCGGTAGGATCTATCGTTCCAAAAATTTGTTGTGCTCCAAACTCATACATTGGGTCACCCTTCTTAGCATCAATCCAAGCATTTAATGTTTTCTTCTCACTCTGTGGAGTGGTAGCACCTTTTATTAAACGATATCCCCAGTTGATGGCAAACATATCGTATACACCTAACAATGGAGGAGTTAACTTCACACCTCTTTCTAGGTCACCTGGTTGTGCAATAAAGTTATTACGTGCATAATCCATGATACTTGGAGTAGTACCATATTTTTGTGTAAAAGAGGGACTTCTTAAGGAGTCAACAGGATAGGAGTAACTAGCACCCATGTCGTGCATTAAGCCGAGTGTATGACCAATCTCGTGTGCAGCAGCATAACGAATAGACTCTTGCATTACTGCATCGTCAAAGGTTGCTTTATGAACACGACTATCTACAGCAGCTGTTTGAACAAAACGCCAATCGTGCAAAAGAGAAACTACATTGTGATACCAAATAACATCCGCTGTAAGAATCTCACCCGTACGTGGGTCATCATAACTAGGTCCCATTGCATTTGCTGTTGCAGTTGCAGCATATTTCACACAGTTATAACGCATATCATCTGGGTCAAAGTCAGGGTCATTGCTAGGATAATCCTTTGCAGTAACTACGTTTTTGAAACCTGCACCGTTAAAGGCAACATTCCAATCTTCAATACCTTTCTTAACCACATCGCGCCATTTCTTTGGAAAAGCTGAATCTACATAAAACACAATTGGTTTCATTGGCTCTACTAATTCGCCGTTAAAATAACGTTCCATATCAGCAGGTTTAGGTTCTAATCGCCATTTATGAATAAAGGTTTGCATCTCTACTCTATCTTTATTAGAGCTAAAGAAATGTTTATCCGAACTAAAATAGCCAACTCTATTGTCTTGCAATCTCATTTTCATGGGAGTATCAGGAAGCACGAACAACGATCGGTGAACCAATACAGAATAGGGTCTATCTAGTGGTTTAGTGATAAAAGAGAGTAAACTCTTTATCTCAATATTTTTTGGAAAAGTCTTTACTTTAACAATGTTAGAAGCATCTGCAGAAAAAGTTCCTTTTAATGAGTTACCACCGCCAAACAATTTAGCTAATGGGCTATCCACTTTAATAGGACTGATACATTTTTCGTTTTTACCGAAAAAAGCAGAAACATCAATCACCACATTCTCTCCGTTACGAGCAGCAATTTTGAAACCTTTTAAAACGGGATCGATAAAGTTTTTGTCAAAGGCAGCAGATATAGGATCATTTGGGTCAACATAATTATTGCTTTGCACCAAATGCATATATACATTTTGTCCATCTTTTGAAAAACGAATCATAATAGGATCTTTCACCATCTGTCCAGCTACAAAATCGTGTGAGTTACTTGTCTCAGCAATACGATTGGCCAACATATAAAGATGATTAAATGCAGAATCGGCTATCTCAAAATAGAGCTTGTTTGTCTTTTTTGTTACAATGGTTGTAAAAAGTCCATTGGTAATAACAGCATCCTTAATGATTTTTTTATAATCATTCTTCGTTGAGTCCTTTTTTGTAAGAGCCAAGTCCTTTGTTTCTTTTTTACGTTTCTTAGCAGAAGCTGTAAACGTAGTTGCTGAAACAAATAGTAATAGGAACGAGAGTCCAATTATTTTCTTCATAAGAGAAATTTTTATAGTTAGTTATTAAAATTAAATTAAAAATCACCAAATAGTAAGTAGTGATTAGGAACAAATAGGCTGTCTAGGCTAACCAATTGCTATAAATAGTATCCAATTGACCATATATTCAATTGAGTTGTATCATTTTATCCATCTTTAGCAGAAACAACCTTTCAAAAAAATAGCAAAAGCACTTTTTATCGGATTTTTATATAAAAAATATACAAAACGTGACAAAAATGCTTTTCCGACGTAATAAAATGCAATATTAGTCATAATAAACGAATCTCACAAAACAAAAGACTTATAATTGCTTAAATCAATATCATTTTTAATTTGACGATTTGCTTTCGTTTATTCAACTAAATGGACCAAAATCTTCTAAAAATATATTTTTTTCGCGTTCTTACTATACTTTTTGTGAGCAACAAGAATTATAGTTCTATTTTTTTATATCTTCGCAACCAAATCAATAAATATTATATAATGATGAAAAAAAATTTACTTTTTTGTGTTTTAGCATGTGTAGCCACTTTAGCACAAGCAATAAATGTACCTACTATCACCTTAACGGCAGATGCAATTGGTACTGAACGTTCCATAGAGATTATGGTAACAGAGGCAAATACTAAGGTATCTGTGGATTGGGGAGATGGATACGCATTTGAAACAGCAACAGACGTACAAGTTTTAGACCCAAACGCTAGTGCAACTGTAATTACAGGAACACCAACAGGCGATGGTGTAATTAAAATATATGGTGCATCAATTGCTTATTTAGATTGTGTATCTAGTGTAGATGGACCTAAATTTACAGCTATTGACATCAGTAATGCAACAGAACTTCAAAAACTATATGTAAATGGAAATAGTTTTACTAGTCTAGATCTAAGCAAGAATGCCAAATTATTAAAACTATATTGCAATTCAAATCCATTAGAATCACTTGATGTATCTAATAACATTGCTTTAACCTATCTTAATTGTAGTAGTATTGGTCTTACCACTTTAGATGTTTCTAAATGTGTTGCATTGGAAACACTATATGCAAATGACAATCAACTTACAGCAATTGATTTAAGTCAAAATACAAACTTACAAAGCTTGTACATTCTTAATAACCTACTTACTACTATAGATGTAAGTAATAATGTAAACCTAAAAACACTTTCATTGAACGGAAATAAATTAACTGCATTAGATGTAACAGCTTGTACTGCTTTAAAGTATTTTTATTGCGCTGATAATGAGATTTCTGATTTAAAGATTGGAACTATCACATCTACCTTTAGATGTATGGGAAACAAATTGACTTTCGCTACACTCCCTACTCTATCAGCAGATGTTAACAGTAGATATTATAATGCTCCACAAGCAGCATTAGAAATTCCTACAACAATAACAGTTGGTACAGAGTTAGACCTATCTGCACAAGACATGGTGATAGGAGTTACAGATGCTCCACAAACAACAACTTATACTTGGAAAACCGAAGAGGGAACTGCATTAGTTGCTGGTGAAGAT
>JAQWAN010000233.1 GCA_028707655.1 Bacteroidaceae bacterium | reverse complement strand
AATCCAAAGCAATCGCCATCACCCCTGTAGCCCCGCATAGCTTAAATATGCGTCCTATTATAGCACAAGACGATTGGACCTTCTCTTTTGATGTAGAGAGCAGAAGTCATAATTTCCTAATTGCTATAGATGGACGGAGTGAATCGTTTTGTGAACATACCCCACTCACCATTCGCAAAGCCAATTATTCCATTCTGGTAGTAAAACGGTGTAACCATAGTTTTTTTGACACCTTACGCTCTAAAATGATGTGGGGAATAGATGTAAGAAAGCAACATTAAACAACACTAAATTAAGATAATTATAGTCATAAATAATGTTTATCGATAAAAACAACATATAAAACGATATATTGTTAACCTTAATTAACCAAGTAAAATAACCAACTCTTAAACATAGAACTATCTTTGTGGCGTTAGAACAGAAACTTAAAAAACAACAACGGTGATACATTTAAAGGACATCAATAAGACCTACCACAACGGAGCACCTCTCCATGTACTCAAAGGAATCGATTTAGATATCGAACGTGGCGAATTTGTTTCCATTATGGGATCCTCAGGATCTGGTAAATCTACCCTCTTAAATATCTTAGGTATATTAGACGATTATGACACAGGAAGCTATTCTTTAAATGGTAAACCAATTAAAGACCTTAGTGAGACACGAGCTGCTAGCTACCGCAATAAAATGATTGGTTTTATCTTTCAATCGTTTAACCTAATCTCTTTTAAAAATGCTGTAGAGAATGTTGCTTTACCCCTATTCTATCAGGGTGTGAAACGTAAAACACGAAATGCGCTTGCACTAGAATACTTAGAACGTTTAGGTTTAAAGGAGTGGGCACACCATCTACCCAATGAATTAAGTGGTGGACAGAAGCAACGTATCGCTATTGCTCGCGCCTTAATCACCAAGCCACAAATCATCTTAGCCGATGAGCCAACAGGTGCATTAGATAGTAAGACCTCTGTTGAAGTGATGGATATTCTTAAAGAATTAAACAAAGAGGGAATGACCATCATTGTAGTAACGCACGAGAGTGGTGTTGCCAACCAAACCAACAAAATAATCCATATCAAAGATGGTATCATCGAAGATGTCGAGAATAACGTCAATCACGATGCCTCTCCTTTTGGGCAAAATGGATATATGAAATAGACTTAAACACACAACTATGATTGATTTTTGGCAAGAGATATGGGGAACCATTAAGCGCAACAAATTGCGTACACTATTAACAGGGTTTGCTGTTATGTGGGGCATCTTTATGCTTATTTTTCTTCTCGGTTCTGGAAATGGTCTTATCAACGCCTTTAAAAAGAACTCATCTGCTACAGCTATCAACTCCATGAGTATATGGGGTGGGTGGACTAGTAAAGCCTACGATGGGTTAAACAAAGGACGACCTATTGTATTAGACAACAAAGACTTATCCATCACGTCGGGTATGACAAATCATGTAGAAGATGTCTGCGGAGTTGTGGATAAATCGAATGTAACCATCAGTTATAAAAATGAGTACACCACCTCCAATATAAAAGGCGTCAGTCCCATTTATGAAACCATTCAACAAATAGAAATAAGCAAAGGGCGCTTTATCAATGCCATTGATATCCGCAACAAACGAAAAGTAATTGTTATCCACGAGAGTACAGCCAAGATTATCTTCCCCAAACTAAAAGACCCCATTGGTCAATTTGTAGAGATAGACAATGTAGCTTATCAACTAATTGGGATACATACCACCAAGCAAAGAGGCAACGATACCCCTAACTTTGCACCACTCTCTACCATACAGCTAATCTATGGCAAAGGAAACGATTTAGACAATCTACTATTCACCATCAAAAATCTACCCACAGAAAAGATTAATGAATCCTTTGAAAAAGAGTATAGAGCAGCCATAGCCGTTCATGAACGATTTGACAAGACCGACAGTCGTGCACTATGGATTTGGAATCGTTTTTCACAATATCTGCAACAAGAAAAAGCCGGTTCCTATCTCCGCATTGCCCTATGGGTTATTGGTATTTGCACCCTGCTCAGTGGTGTTGTTGGCGTTAGTAATATCATGCTCATCACCGTAAAAGAGCGTACACACGAATTTGGTATTCGAAAAGCATTGGGTGCTCCCCCTGCCTCCATTCTGTTTTTGATTATAGCAGAAAGTATTACCATTACTGCTATTTTTGGTTACTTAGGCATGTTAGCTGGTATAGGAGCTACAGAATATATGAATATAGTGAGTGGCGCAAAAACGGTTAACACAGGTTTCTTTGAAGCAACCATGTTTCTTAATCCAACGGTCGATTTAAGTGTGGCCATTCAAGCCACCGTAACACTAATCGTGGCAGGCACCTTAGCCGGATTTTTCCCCGCACTAAAAGCTGTACGTATTTCGCCCATAGAAGCACTACGCAGTAAATAATTTAAAAATCTAATTATGAGATTTGATTCAGATGTTATAGAAGAAATATTAATCACCATTACGCATAATAAGACCCGTAGCTTACTAACCGCTTTTGGGGTGTTTTGGGGAATCTTTATGTTAGTAGCTCTCATTGGGAGTGGACATGGATTGCAAGATTTAATGTCCAGCAATTTTAAAGGCTTTGCACAAAACTCCGCCTTTATATGGCCGGGTAATACCAGTAAAGCCTACAAAGGATTTAGAAAAGGTAGAGGTTATAGGCTTAATGAGAAGGATGTAAAACGTGTAGCAGCTGTTGAGGGGGTAGAGATTGCCACACCATCCATCAATAAATGGGGGCAAACAGCCGTTTATGGAGATAAAGAGAGTAGAGCCAATCTAAAAGGTCTCTTCCCTGTATATAGTCGTATTGAAGACCCCAAAATTTTGTATGGCCGCTTTATCAACGACATTGATATCTTAGAGAAACGAAAAGTCTGCTACATAGGAAATAAAGTGTACACCGATCTCTTTGTTAATCAAGAGAATCCCTGCGGAAAGATGATTCGTGTAAGCGGCATCTATTACCGCATAATAGGAGTGGGTAGAAACGAGAGTGGTAATATGAATATCAATGGACGGTCAATTGAGTCCATCATAATTCCAGCCTCCACTTATGCCTCCTCTTACAACACAGGAACCGACATCGATTTAATTCTGCTTACCGCCAAAAAAGGCTATAAAATTAGTCAGATAAAGCCTAATATTGAACAGGTTATTAAAAAAGCACACTATATCCATCCCGACGATGAACAAGCCGTTAGCATGTTTGATGCAGAAGTTATGTTTTCTATGGTAGACGATCTATTCTCAGGTATCCGCATCTTGGTCTGGATGGTTGGTCTAGGTACCCTATTAGCGGGTGCTATTGGTGTTAGTAACATTATGATTGTTACCGTTAAAG
>JAQWAN010000232.1 GCA_028707655.1 Bacteroidaceae bacterium | reverse complement strand
TATCCCATTTCTGTATTAATGTTAGCAGGAATTCGTGAAATTTTAATTATCTCTACACCAGACGATTTGCCCTCATTTAAACGGTTGTTGGGTGATGGAAGTGATTTTGGTGTAACTCTTGCATATGCTGAACAACCCTCTCCTGATGGACTAGCGCAAGCTTTTATCATAGGTGAAAAATTCATTGGAACAGATTCAGTCTGTTTAATATTAGGTGATAACATCTTCTATGGACAAGATTTTCGTCCTAAATTAGTAGATTCAGTAAAGTTGGCACAAGAAAAGGATATAGCAACTGTTTTTGGCTATTATGTTGCCGACCCTGAACGATATGGTGTAGCTGCATTTGATGCGGATGGCAATGTGTTGAGTATCGAAGAAAAACCAACACATCCAAAATCGAATTATGCTGTTGTAGGCTTATATTTTTATCCGAATAACGTGATAGAGGTAGCTAAGCGTATTAAACCTTCTGATAGAGGTGAATTAGAAATTACTTCTGTAAATCAGGAGTTCTTATTAGCTAAGAAATTAAAAGTTAAACAACTGGGACGAGGATTTGCTTGGCTAGATACAGGGACGCACGATTCTTTAAGCGAAGCTTCTACTTTTATAGAGGTTATTGAAAAACGTCAAGGATTAAAAGTGGCGTGTTTAGAGGGTATTGCTTATTCTCAAGGTTGGATTACAGCAGCAAAATTGCAAGCATTAGCTGGACCGATGAAAAAAAATCAATATGGACAAAGCTTATTGAATTTACTTAAGTAATAAAATAGAACATGAAACATATTATAATTACTGGTGGTGCTGGTTTTATCGGTTCTCACGTGGTTCGTCTCTTTGTAAATAAATATCCTGACTATCATATTATTAATGTAGATAAGTTGACCTATGCTGGCAACTTAGCCAATCTAAAAGATATTGCTGATGCGCCGAATTACACCTTTGTAAAGGGTGATATATGCGATTTGGACTTTTTACTTGCTCTATTTGAGACGTATTCCGTAGATGGCGTTATTCATTTAGCTGCCGAGAGTCATGTAGATAGGAGCATAAAAGACCCCTTTACCTTTGCACAAACCAATGTGATGGGTACATTGGCACTGCTTCAAGCGGCTAAAAATAGCTGGGAGAAACGTGCGGATGGTTATGCCAATAAACTCTTCTATCATATCTCTACCGATGAGGTATATGGTGCTTTACGCTTTGATGATACCCTGTTTACCGAAACAACCAAATACGATCCACATAGTCCCTATTCCGCTAGTAAAGCCAGTAGCGACCATTTTGTTCGTGCTTTTCACGATACCTATGGTATGCCTGTTTTGGTGACCAATTGTAGTAACAACTATGGACCTTATCAATTTCCAGAGAAACTAATTCCGCTCTTTATTAATAACATCCGTCATGGTAAATCCCTACCGGTCTATGGTAAGGGCGAGAATGTACGCGATTGGCTCTTTGTAGAGGATCATGCCCGTGCTATCGATTTGATTTTCCATCAAGGTAAAGTGGCCGAGACCTATAATATAGGTGGGTTTAATGAGTGGACCAATATTGATTTGATTAAAGTGCTTATCAAAACCGTTGACCGTTTGTTAGGCCATGCAGTTGGTACAAGTGACCATTTGATTACGTATGTAACCGATCGTTCGGGGCATGATTTGCGCTATGCTATTGATGCCACTAAACTTAAAAACGAATTGGGTTGGGAACCCTCCTTGCAGTTTGAAGAGGGCATTGAGAAAACCGTAAAGTGGTACTTAGACCACCAAGATTGGATGGATAACATCACGAGTGGTGCTTATGAGAAATATTATCAAGAAATGTATAATAACAAGTAATTATGGATGATAAAAAAATTTTAGTAACGTCTCCTTTACTTCCTGAACTTGACGATTTTATTCCCTATCTTAGAGAGATATGGGATAGTAAATGGCTCACCAATAATGGTCATTTTCATCAAGAGTTAGAAAAGAAATTAGCCGAATATCTTAAGGTTCCTTACTTAAGTTTATTCACTAATGGTACTTTGCCTCTAATTGCAGCTTTACAAGCTGAGCGTATAACAGGTGAAGTAATAACGACTCCTTATAGTTTTGTAGCAACTACACATTCCTTATGGTGGAATGGAATTCGCCCTGTGTTCGTTGATATTGACCCAGTTACTTGTAATATAGATCCAGAAAAGATAGAAGCTGCTATAACCTCTAAGACTACTGCTATTATGCCTGTTCATGTCTATGGTCAGCCATGTGATACGGAAGCTATTCAATCTATAGCAGACAAATATGGACTAAAAGTTATCTATGACGCAGCGCATGCTTTTGGCGTTGATGTAGATGGGAAATCTATTTTAGAAGCAGGAGATATGTCTACTTTAAGTTTTCATGCCACTAAAGTATATAATACGATTGAAGGTGGTGCTCTTATCATGAAAGATGAGAAGACAAAACAGCGCATCGATTATATCAAAAATTTTGGATTCTCTGGAGAAACAACAATCGTTGCACCTGGAATAAATGCAAAAATGGATGAAGTACGTGCAGCATATGGTTTGTTAAATCTAAAACAAGTAGATGGGGCTATAGCTTGGCGCAAAAAGATAGCAGACCAATATAGAGCTACGTTACGAAATGTAGAAGGTATCACCTTCTTTGAAGATATAGAAGGAGTAAATCATAATTATGCTTATTTTCCTATCTTTGTAAACGCTGAAAAATATGGTATGACAAGAGATGAACTTTACTTTAAGATGAAAGAGAAAAACGTTTTTGGACGTCGGTATTTCTATCCTTTAATCAGTACCTTCTCTACTTATAAAAGTTTACCATCTTCAGCTCCTAGTAACTTGCCTATCGCAACCCGAAAAGCAGAGGAAGTGATTTGTTTACCTATGTATATGGGACTAACTAATGAGGAAGTGGAAAGAGTGTTAGATGCAATTATAAATTAAATATGAAGCAAAAAAGACTTTTACTCCTAGGTGGATTAAACTATTTGATACCTATTATTAAAGCAGCGCATGCACTAAATTATTATGTTATTACCTGTGATTACCTGCCCCATAATGTAGCTCACTCCTATTCAGATGAGTATCATAATGTGAGTATAATTGATAAAGAGGCTGTACTTGCTTTAGCTGAGAGTCTAAAGGTTGATGGAGTCATGTCATTTGCTGTAGATCCTGGTGTGATTACAGCTGCTTATGTTAGTGAACAACTTGGTTTACCTACTCCTCCTTATAGCTCTGTTTTGATTTTACAAAATAAGAAGTTGTTTCGTAAATTCCTTGCTGATAATGGTTTTAATGTCCCTAAAGCGAAAGGTTATCTAGATGTAGATATAGAGAAAGCTTTGAATGACATAAGAGAATTTCAGTGGCCTATAATTGTTAAGCCTACAGATTCTGCTG
>JAQWAN010000231.1 GCA_028707655.1 Bacteroidaceae bacterium | reverse complement strand
AGGGTAAGACCACTGCTATTTGTACGTTGGGAGTAGGACAACCTACCAAAGTAAGTAAAGTGGAATTGGTTAGGATTGATAAAACAGCGGTTCTCGATTTTGCTAAAGAATGTAAAAAAGCTGGGGTGCGTCATTTTGAATTATTGGCCTCTGTGGGTGCTAATCCAAAATCAAGTTCTTTCTATTTACGAACAAAAGGCGAATTGATAGAGGAGCTAAAGGGGTTAGATTTCGACCGATTGAGTATTTTTCAACCTTCGATGATTATAACGCCTACGAATAGATATGGTCTCTCGCAAGCTATTACCTTAAAGGTATGGCCACTACTGAGTCCGCTTTTTAGAGCAGGTCTACGTAAATATAGAGGCATCCCTGTGAAGGTTTTAGGAGAAGCTATTGCTACTAACATTTTTAAAGAAGGAAAGAAATATGAGGTGTTACAATGGGACGACTTTTATTCGATACTAAGAGAATAGATGTTTTATATATTTATGCACTAAATCAGATAAGAATGAATAGGAGGCTTGAAAAAACAAAGGTAGAACTTGGGTAAAAAAATAGGTAGTTTTTAGCCCAATTAATAGGTATATTTGCAATCAATAGGTGCTGTATTTTGTAGAAAAGACAGCACCTGTTGAATGAAAAGACAGCTCCATTTTGAAAAGGGAGAAAAAGGGGGCAAAAAGAAGAAAAACAAAGGTGTGTTTACCGAATGCCTAACGCTTTAAACTGGAAAAAATAAAAGTATAAAAACAAACTGAAGATGTATACTTATACCGTTTAATACCACTTCTTACGACGGATAAAAAAGTAACCTGCCACCCCTACTAAAAGCATGATGGACCAAGCTGCTAGATAACCATATTTCCAATCGAGCTCGGGCATAAATTTAAAATTCATCCCCCAGATACCTACTAAAAAGGTTAAGGGGATAAAGATGGTGGAAACAACGGTTAGGCGTTTCATGATGTCGTTCATACGGAGGTCGTTGTTGGAGATATAGAGGTCCATCAACGAGGAGAGACTCTCTTTACAAATCTCGATGGACTGCAACACGTATTGCAAATGGTCGTTCACGTCGTTAAAATAGACTTTGTTGGATTTATGCAGCAGCCCGTGGTCGAGACGAAGGAGCTTACCATATTGTTCTTTAAGGGGAGAGGCGGTTTTTTTCATCCGTAGATACTGTCGTCTACGCATCTGAATATGCACGCCTACATCGTTACCGGTGTGGGTGGTAAATAGAATGTCTTCTAACTCTTCGAGCGAATCGGAAATGGTGCTTAATATGGTGCGGTAGTTTCCCATCACACTGTTGAGCAACACACCAAACAGATAATCGGCTTGTTTATGGCGTATCTTTAGGATATTGGAGCGGATGGCGACTAATACATCGTCAAAAAAATCGGTGTCGTGTTCCATAAAGGCTAATACAAAGTTATTGCCTAAAATTAGACAGAGTTGCTGCTGTTCGAGCTCTTGGTCTATATCTTCCTTTTCCTCAGAAAAACGAAAAACTTTTAAGATAAGAAGAATATAGGTGTCACTATCCTCTATCTTGGTGGGATGTTTCACATTCAAAATGTCTTGCGAGACCAAAAAGTCGAGTCCAAAATGGGTACAGACGTCCTCTATCTCAGCGGTATTTTGTAGCCCTTTTACCTGCAGAAAATTAACGGCAGAGCCATTTAAAGCGGATTGTAGGGGAGCGAAAGTGGCACTCGTGTTTTCGGTTACACCGGTTGGGGTATAACTACAGAGATGCAACTGGGTGGCGGTCTGACTACTACCAGAATAGGTTAATTGGTCGGTTAAGAGGTTATTATTCATTCTATCTTGGGTTTATTTCTACATCGTTCTAACAAATATACTATTTTCTGCATAGCTTCTACAAAGGTGCTATAACAATTTTGGTAAAAAGGAAAAAGACCTATCTTTGTAGGCAGAGAACAGTAGGAAAAAGTATAAAATCATTACGATTAGAATAGATGAATATGGAAAAACAAAAAGCGGAGAAGGAGGCTAGATATGCGGAACTTTATCCGCAACTCAAGGCGCTACTTGAGGGGGAAACGGATAGTATTGCCAATATGGCGAATATGGCAGGCGAGTTGCACAACACGTTCCAGTTCTGGTGGACGGGCTTTTACCGGGTGATAGCGGATAAGTTGGTGCTGGGACCATTTCAAGGACCAACAGCTTGTACACGTATCCGCTACGGAAAAGGGGTATGTGGCACGGCTTGGGAGAAACAACAGACTATGGTGGTGCCCGATGTGGAGGCGTTTGCGGGACATATTGCGTGTAGCAGTGCTAGCAAATCAGAGATTGTGGTGCCTATTCTAAAAGAGGACAAGGTGGTGGCAGTGCTCGATATTGACTCGGCAGAGCTGGACACATTTGACGAGGTGGATGCCAAATGGTTGGAGAAGATGGTAAAACTGCTCCACGCATCAATGAACTAACTACTCCTAGCAAGGAACAAAATAACATAAGCACATAAAAAATCCCAACTGACTAGTCAGCTGGGATTTTTTTATTGTAGTTGGTGACTTAATTATCCACCGAAATCATCAAATAAGATGTTCTTAGCATCAACACCTAAATCGTACAACATGCTCTTAGCCGCATTACTCATTGGGCCAGGACCACACATGTAATATTCAATATCTTCTGGTGCTTCGTGATCTTTCAAATAGTTATCATAGATAACTTGATGAATGAATCCTACAGGACCGGTCCAATTATCCTCTGGCAATGGATTGCTCAAAGCAATATGGAACGAGAAGTTAGGGAAACGTTTTTCTAAGTCACGGAAATCTTGCTCATAGAATATCTCTGCTTTAGAACGTGCTCCATACCAATAAGAAATCTTACGGTCGGTTGTCTCTAAGGTACGCAATAGATGAAGGATATGTGCACGCAATGGAGCCATACCGGCACCACCACCAATGTACAACATCTCATTCTTGGTATCAAAGATAGGGTGGAAATCACCATAAGGTCCACTCATTACTACCTTATCTCCTGGTTTCAGGTTAAAGATATAAGAGGAAGCAATACCTGGATTAACATCCATAAAGCCTTTCTGTGGTCTTGGTTTAAACGGAGGGGTAGCTATACGTACATTTAACATGATACGATTACCCTCTGCTGGATAGTTGGCCATAGAATAAGCACGAACGGTTTCTTCTGTGTTCTTGCAGTTTAAATCGAACATACCAAAGTGTGTCCAGTCTCCTTTGAATTTCTCATCGATATCAAAGTCTTTATAGCTTAGGCTATATTCTGGCACCTTGATCTGTGCATAACTACCTGGCACAAAGTCCATCTTCTCTCCTTCTGGTAGAGCCACGATAAACTCTTTGATAAAGGTGGCCACATTCTTATTGGCGATAACGGTACATTCCCATTCTTTGATACCCAATACAGATTCG
>JAQWAN010000230.1 GCA_028707655.1 Bacteroidaceae bacterium | reverse complement strand
TAGCCCTTTTTGGTGTTGCACTCGTCATCTTTAACGGCCGTTTCATTCTTCAGATTAACCCTTTAGGAGATATCCTAACCCTATTAGCGTCGTTGTCTTGGGCCTTTTTTAGTCTGATTGTTCGTAAGATGGGCGATTCTTATTCCAGCAGTTTTATTACGCGTAAGGTGTTTTTCTATGGCATTATAACGGTGTTACCATTCTTTATAATCACTCCCATTCATCTGGATATAGCACAACTGCTTCAACCTATTATTTGGGGAAATCTACTTTTCTTAGGTGTGATGGCCTCATTGGTTTGCTTTGTGCTTTGGAGTATTGTTTTAAAACAGCTGGGTACTATAAAATCGTCCAATTATATCTACCTCAATCCACTGGTTACCATGATTGCCTCCCTTTTGATTTTACATGAAGACCTCACATGGATAGCCCTATTGGGAGCTTCTTGTATTCTTTTGGGCGTTTATTGGGGACAAAAAAAATAAAAATCCTAATCCTGTTGCTAAAGGTGAAGCATTGCATGTAGTAGCAGAAAAAGGGGCTATCCTTCAATTGGTAAATCTACAAGGTATACTCTTGAAACAACAAGTGGTTACGGAGAACACAACAGCTCTTTCCATGGACGCTTTGACTTCTGGTACTTATTTACTAGTAGTGAAAACAAATACAGAGGTACAAGTAAGAAAGATACTCGTAAATTAAATTAATTTATTTGTTCCTGTAATGGAGAATGGATATCTTGCCGAAAAATCAAGATATCCATTTTTTTGTGCTATTTATCCAGAAATGGCTAAAAACAGGGAAAAGGATTGCTTATCGTTATGCCTTAAATGCAATAGCTTAAATCGACTAGAATGAGAATAAAAACTGTACTGGTATTGGCTCTTTTATACCTTCCCTTTCACCTGTTTGCCCAAAGTGAGCCAGGGTGGGAGATTACCGCAAACTCAACTAAAAATTATAATGGTGTCACTTTGGCCAATGGATGTATTGGCCTAGTCAGTGGTAGTGATCTGTTTGAGATAACCGATATTGTTTTGAATGGAGTATTCGATAAAGAACAGCCAGGAGGGGTGAGTAGAGTGGTGCGTGCACCTTTATTTGCCAACATCGGTCTGTTTGTAGATGGTGAACAGGTTCGCACGGAAAACTGCAGCCACTGGAAACAGGTATTAAATATGAAAGAGGCCTATCTAAAGACTTCTGTTCAATTTAAAGATAAAATAAAGATTGAAACCTCTGTGCAGGCTTTGCGCAATTTACCCTATATGGCTTTGATACGTGTCGTTATTTACCCTTTAGATGCGGTGGATTTACGGGTTCAAAACAGCATCTCTTTTCCTGAAGAGCTGGTTGCTAGTAGTGTTCTCTTTAAGAACCTTCGCGATGGTACCAACTTAATGCCGCTGCTCTCTGCACAAGCTACGAGTAAAACCGGTAGGCAACAGTTGGGCAGTTGTAGTGGCTTCTTATTTAGCGATAAGAAAGAGGAGGTATTCTCTAAGCAAGATAGCAGCCTCTTTTTTACAAAGAAATTGGAGAAAAACAAGCCCTTCACTTTTGGGGTGATTGGGGCCAGTTGTTCTTCCAGAGATTTTGTTCATCCTCGTGCCGAGGCAGAACGTATGGTGGTCTATGCACAACAACGAGACCTAGCTAGTCTGTTATCGGACCATAAGGCCGCTTGGCATAAATTATGGCAAAGTGATATTGTGATTGAAGGTTGCTTAGCCGACCAACTAGATGTGCGCTTGGCTTTGTATAACCTCTATTCTTTTGTGGCACCCAATACACGCTTGAGCATTGCTCCCATGGGACTCTCTACCGCAACAGGATATAATGGTCATGTGTTTTGGGATGCTGAGCTATGGATGTATCCCCCTTTATTGGTGTTGAATCCATCTTTAGCTAGGTCGTTAGTGGATTATAGAACAGACCGACTATCTAAAGCGAAACAGCGTGCAAGGATTTTTGGAATGGCGGGTGCTATGTACCCTTGGGAGTCGGATGATAGTGGTGAAGAGGCTACACCCACTTGGTGCTTAACTGGTACTTTTGAACACCATATAACAGCAGATATTGGTATTGCCTTTTGGAACTATTATTGTGTCACTAAGAACCTTAATTGGTTACGTAAGGAGGGATATGAGGTGTTGCAGAATGTAGCCGATTTTTGGGTGTCAAGGGCAACGAAAAACAGCGATGGCTCTTATTCTATTCAAAACGTGATTGGTGCGGATGAGTTTGCCCCCAATGTAGATGATAATGCTTTTACCAATGGTGCCGCTAAAACAGCCCTATATAATGCTTGTAAAGCGGCTAAGGTGTTGCAAATCAACTGTCCAACTGCGTGGAAAGAGGTGGCCGATGGGCTGGTTTTCGCACAAATGCAAGATGGTACTACGAAAGAGCATGCGCATTATCAAGGGGAGGTGATTAAACAAGCAGATGTTAATCTGTTGGCCTATCCATTGGAAATAATAACCGATAAGCAGCAAATAAAAAAAGACTTGGTGTATTATGAACCTAAAATCTATAAGGATGGACCTGCTATGGGTAACTCTATTCTTTCTATCTTATATGCCTCGTTGGGTAATAAGAAAAAAGCTTATGCCCTTTTTAAGAAATCTTATATGCCCAACAAACGACCTCCTTTTGGCGTTTTATCGGAGTCTGCTTTTTCTAATAATCCCTATTTTGCGACGGGTGCAGGCGGATTGTTGCAGGTTGTACTCAATGGTTTTGGTGGCTTACGCATCACCGATTCTGGTGTTGTTCAGAAAGAGGTGTTGCTACCCGACAAATGGAAATCCTTAACCATCAAAGGGGTTGGGCCTGATAAAAAGAGCTTTGTGGTTTCTCGTGAATAGTCTCTCTTTTAGTTCGATTTTGATCTATCTGTTTACCCTTAAAAAATAGAGCATTAATTAGGGTGAAGATATAGCTATATTTAATTGCAATCGAAGCTGTATTTTCTCTAAATATAGCTATATTTTGCTTCAAATACAGCTGTTTTTTGACCTAAAATAAAGGTAGAAAATTAGATTTTTTAGGAGATGGACTTTAAAATCATAAATAATCCTTTATTATCTACTTTTTTTCAGTATCTTTAATGTGCTGACTTGTTTTACCTATAAACTTAAATCTAAAACATGAATAACAAACATCTTTGCTGGGTAATGATTGCCCTTTTTCTCTTTTCTATGGGTGCGTGTCAAACCACTGATAAAGAGCAGAAAAAAGAGAATCTAACACAGTATGTTGATCAGCGAATTGGAACGGGTGGCCACGGACATGTCTTTATGGGAGCAAATGTTCCTTATGGACTGGTTCAGGTGGGACCAACGAGTATACCACAATCGTGGGACTGGACCTCTGGATACCATATCTCGGATACCACTTGTGTTGGCTTTAGTCACACACATCTGAGTGGTACTGGAATAGGCG
>JAQWAN010000229.1 GCA_028707655.1 Bacteroidaceae bacterium | reverse complement strand
CGTCACATCAATCTGTGTAGGTGTAATAGCCACATAACCGTGGTCTAATGCCCAATGCTCCGTATCCTCCTGCTCCTGTTCATAGCTAACAAACTCCCCCGTTAAAAAGTAATAGGAGCCACCAAAAGGACGTTTATATTCGTCCCATTCATTCTCCCAACGTCCCTTTGTTTGTCTACAAACACGCACCCCTTTAAAAGAAGTTGCTTTGGGATAATTCACATTTAAACAGACGCCCTCAGGAAGCGATTTTTCTAATACAGTAGCCACAATCTTTTGGATAGAAGCTTTGCAAGGGGTGAAATCGGCATCGGCAGCATGGTCGCATAGTGAAAAGCCTATCGATGGAATACCCTTCATACAGCCCTCTTTTACTACACCCATTGTACCAGAATAGTGTACATTCACCGCGGAGTTATCGCCATGATTAATTCCACCAATCACCACATCAGGGGTTCTATCCCAGAGCGCAGAGGAGGAGAGTTTAACACAATCGGTTGGTGTACCAGAACATTTATAAATAACTAAGCCTGGTTCCTTTTTAACCAATTGATAGGTAATAGGGCGGTCTGCTGTTAATGCAGTAGACATACCTGAACGAGCTGAATCTGGTGCCATCACGATTAAATCTCCTAAAGGACGTAAAAAATCTATTAACTGCAGGATACCTTTTGCTTCATATCCGTCATCATTTGAAATAAAAATAAGAGGTCTTTTTTCGTCTATCATGGCTATTTTAAATTTTATGTGTGTAAAGCTATAGTTTTGAATTGTTTTCCTACAAAAGTAGTAATTTATTAAGTAACTTTGCAGGAAAATAAAAGACATTATGAAAATATTAATAGCTAGCTTACTCGTTCTTGCTATCATCGCATTCATCTTGGGCTATTTCAGAAATAGAAAAATACAACGTCTAATAGAGAAAGGCGAATTAGACCGTTTTCCCGAAGTAAAAGAGGTAGATGAAGAGTGTTGTGGCGCGCACACCGTCTGCGAACGAGACAGTTTATTGGCTGGTATGAGCCAAAACATCGAATATTACGACGATGAACAATTAGACCATTGGGCCGGTATTGGCGAAGAGGAGTATACCGACGAACAAGAAGAGGAATTTAGAGAAATCTTTTATACCATGAAAGAATCGGACGTAGCAGGATGGATACGTAGCCTACAGCTTCGCGGCATTCATTTACCACTGGATATGAAAGAAGAAGTTCTTATGGTCATTACCGAACGAAGAACCAATTAACACCGCTGTTATGCTTGAACTACTTCAATATAACTTTTTTCAAAATGCATTAATAGGCAGCCTACTGATAAGCATTGCTTCTGGCATGATAGGTACCTATATTGTTTTTCGACGTCTCTCCTTTATCAGCGGCGGTATCACACATGCCTCGTTTGGAGGAGTAGGTATTGGACTCTTTTTAGGCATCTCTCCCACATTTAGTGCAGCAGTATTTGCTATCTTTTCTTCCCTTGGCGTGGAGTGGCTCGGCAAACGTAAAGAGATGAGTTCCGATTCAGCCATTGCCATCTTTTGGACCTTTGGTATGGCAGTGGGTATCATCTTTACCTATCTCACACCAGGCTATACCACCGATCTATCCACCTACCTTTTTGGAAACATCTTAACCATAACCGCAGTAGACCTCTATCTGCTCGCACTGCTCACAGGTAGCTTAATCCTCTTTTTCCTGCGCTATATCTCTACCATCTTATCCATCTCTTTTGATAGAGAATTTGCCCGTTCAAAAGGGATTAATGTCTCGCTTTTTGAATATGTATTGATGATATTCATAGCTTTAACCATCGTGTTTTCCTTGCGCATGGTAGGCATTGTACTGGTCATCTCTCTACTCACCATTCCACAAATCACTGCGCATCTGTTTTCACAAAGTTTCAAAAAGATTATCTTCCTATCCATGTTCATCGCTGGTATCAGTTGTCTATTTGGACTCTATTTCTCGGCCACACTAAACATTCCATCGGGAGCCTCTATCATTTTCTCCTCTACTATTATTTATTTAATTTGCAAATTAGCCAAAACATTTTTTGTACATTTGTCTAAATAATAAATTACTGATTTATCAGTTGTTACATGTAGTAGGAATTAATATGTCAACACGTTGAAAACAAACAAAACGCTTTTCGCTCTTATTCTAACCATTCTATTTACCACCATAGCTTGTTCTACCAAAAAGAACACAGCATCTAGTCGTTTTTACCACTCCTTAACCGCACGCTATAATACCTATTTTAATGGACACGAAGCCTATAAATCGGGAATCGAACAGATGGAAAAGGGGAATAAAGACAACTATTTTACACCATTACCACTCTATCTAGTGGGCAATAAAAAAACCATAGGCTTGGGTAGTGGTATGTTTGACCGTGCAATAGAAAAATCACAAAAAGCAGTTAAACAACACTCCATAAAAAGTAAGCCTAAACGAAAAGCCGGTAAACGGAAAGACCCCAAGTATCAAAAATGGATGGCACAGAAAGAGTACAACCCCTTTTTATACAAACCATGGCTACTAATGGGTAAAGCACAATTCCAAAAAGGCGAGTTTTTAGAGGCCACCTCTACCTTTTCCTATATTGCCCGATTATACAAAACAGACCCTAAAGTAAGTGCGATGGCACGCGTCTGGTTAGCTCGTTGCTATGCAGAGATTGGATGGTTTTACGATGCAGAAGAATCCCTAACCAAAGCCAACAGCAACAAACTGCCTACCACAGTGATTCCTGCTTACGCCTCCTCCTATTGTAACTATCTACTCAAACAAGAGCGGTTTAAAGAGGCAATACCCTATTTGCTAAGCACTATAAAAAACGAAAAAGAACCGTTACTAAAAGCGCGACAATACTATATATTAGGACAGATCTACCAATTAACAGGAGAAAAGGAGAAGGCCTATAAAGCCTATAAAAGAGCAACCAAGCGCCACTCTAGCTTTGAGCTTGCCATCAATGCACAGATTAAAGAAACAGAAGTGCTGCCGAATAGTGAAATGAAGAAAACGGTGAAGCGACTGCAGAAAATGGCGAACAACAAGAGCAACAAAGACTATATTGAGAATATCTACTACGCATTAGGCAACACCTATATGAGTGTTGCAGACACTGCACGCACCATTCAAGCTTACCAGAAAGGAATAAAGCTCAGTAGCAAAGGTGGATTGGCCAAAGCAACTATCCTATTGGCATTGGGCAATATCTATTGGACACAACAACGCTACGTAGAAGCACAGGTATGCTATACGGAGTTAATGGGGCTCATCGACAAGGAGCATAAATCGTATGCCACCATCGACAAACGCTCTGCTATCTTAGAAGATTTAGTAGTGCAGGTAAAAGAGGTACAACTACAAGATAGCCTACAACGTGTTGCGTCCATGGACAAAGAGGAGCAGATGCAACTCATCGACCGACTTATTAATGAGGTGATGGAAGAGGAGCGATTGGCAAAA
>JAQWAN010000228.1 GCA_028707655.1 Bacteroidaceae bacterium | reverse complement strand
AGCAGAAAACTGGAGGGTCTAGTAACGTTTGTCACGAATTTGAGATCTGTGTTAATTCATTTTTAAGTCGGCTTCATTATTCTTCGTCAACGTATATCTCGCTATGTGTTAGAGAATATCCACTCCTTTGTTTCCAATTATAAGAGATTGGAGGGAGTCTATTCTCCTGTCATCGAAAACATGAACTGCTATGGTATGGAAACAGCAGGTAGCTGGATGTCTATCTCACACAACATTTTCAAAAAACATAAAAACATTAAACTGGTGGTTCTTGTAGGATTAGAAGCTGCAGTTACCTATTTATCTCTAGAGGAGGAGCGATTTAAAGAGATTCCTGTATATTGCATTATGTGCCCACAATATGCAGCTACACTCCCCCAAAAATATGGCATTACCGCTGTAGCAAATGACACGCTCCAAACCTTAGACATCATAGAGCTGTTCAAGGACCACAACCTTCGATATGCACTCACCTATAATTATGGGATAAAAGATAATTTGCAACTTATTCAACGGCTTTTCCCAGAAAAGAAATACCTCACGGTTTTATCAGACAACACCTATTCTCGCCTATCGAATCAATCTGAAATTAAAAAAATTGTAGCAAATAACACCTCCTTTACCTTTAATTACATCGATGGACAATCGCTAAGCATGCGAGAATGTTTAGAGAAATACGAAAAACAGAATGACAGCACAGCACTCTTACTTTGTGGATGGCGTATAGACCAAACCGGTAGTGTTTATCTAAACAACTCATCGTATGCCTTTAGACTACTTAAACCAAGAATACCCGTTTTTAGTTTAACAGGTACAGCGATTGGGTCGTGGGCTATTGGTGGATATATACCTAAATACAGAACTGCTGGAGTAGAATTAGCCTATAGAGCAAAAGCCGAGATTGACAACAAAAAGATAGTACCGGCCTATATTGATTCGCTCAAAAAAGAATATGTATTAGACCAAAATGTACTTTCTTCTTATCATATCCCTGCAAAAGTGCTACCCAAGAATGCTAGAATACTGAACCCTGAGATAACCTATATCGATATCCTAAAGAAATACATCTGGACCTTTACGGTTTCTCTTTTCTTTTTTCTTGCTATCATTATAGCCCTTATTAGAAGTATTCGTTACAATAGAAAGCTGAATCGATTAACACGTAAGCTGAGTCGCTCGGAAGAAAAAATACGTAAAGAAAAAGATGAATTAATAGAATCTGAAAAGAAGCTCCGAATAGCAACGGCTGCTGCAGAGAATGCCAATAGACTCAAATCAACATTTGTGTCTAATATGAGTCACGAGATTCGCACACCGCTAAATGCAATCGTAGGCTTTTCGGATGTTATCAGTTCGGAGATGATTGTGGAACATCCGGAATATAAGGAATATGCAGAGACCATCAATCAAAATTCTAAACTGCTCTTACAACTGGTAAACGACGTGCTCGACCTATCTCGACTAGAATCGGGTAAAATGAAATTTACTTACGAGAAAGGCTTATTAAGCACTATTTGCCGTAGCGCCATAGCATCTTTTAAGGCACAAGCAGATAACCATGTTAATTTGTACTACACAACCGAAAACGAGCATCTCGAAATAACTACCGATCCACTCCGCTTGCAACAGGTTATCACCAATCTAATTAGCAATGCCAAGAAATTCACCACTGAGGGAAGTATACATCTGAATGCCAGTTACAACCAAGAGGAAGATCGCATCACCATATCGGTTACAGATACAGGATGTGGCATACCTAAAGCGATGCAAAAGAATATCTTTAATCGATTTGAAAAAGTAAATGAATTTACACAAGGTACAGGGTTGGGACTAGAAATATGCAGAAAAATTATTCAGATTATGGATGGTAAAATCTATCTAGACACCACCTACACAGAAGGCTCACGCTTTGTTGTTCAGATTCCATCGCATCATTCTTTGGGCGAACTAACCGAAAAAATCTAATAAAACAGTAAAAAAACAGGTAATATATTTAAAAACAGGTATAACCACTAAATTTACGTACAAAAAGTCGCTTATATTTGTTGAATGTAATATCTTTGCAGCAAATACACAATAGAATGAAATTATTGGCTATTACAGCACCCTATTTCTTTGTAGAAGAAGATAAGATTATCACCTCTTTATTCGAAGAGGGGTTAGATAGTTTGCACATCTATAAACCGAATGCTACCTCCACCTATATAGAACGTTTGCTCTTGTTGATACCTTCAGAATATCATCAACATATTGTTATACACGATCATTTCTATCTAAAAGAGGAGTTTGGCTTAAAAGGGATTCATCTAAATGCTGAACATCCAAGAGAACCCGATAACTATAAAGGCCACATCAGCTGCTCATGCAGCTCAGTAGAAGAGGTGGTTGTAGAAAAACGTTTATGCGATTATGTATTCATGGGCCCTATCTTTGATGGCATTTCTACAGACTCTGAGCCTATTTTTACGCCCGAAGAGATACGTCTTGCAGCTATTGATGGCATCATTGATGGAAAAGTAATTGCAAAAGGAGGGGTATCCATCGATAATATTGACCAAATAAGAGACTATGGATTTGGTGGTGCTGCTTTTTTAGGTGATTTATGGAATAAGTTTGATATCCATTCAGACAGAAACATCAATGGGGTGTTAGAACACTTCAAAAAGATAAAAGCGATTGCAGGCTAATTAAGAAATAGCCCTCTTGTCAATAGAAACAGCTCTTATTTGTTTAGTAGATGGCGAATAAAGGAGATTGGTGCATAAAACACCCATCTAGGACCAGCATATCGCATCACTACACGTATTCTATCGCGCATCTCTTTTTTATAACAATGGGTAGGGCAATCTTTACAAGCCCCTTTTTCCACACCATATCTACAATGGTCCAATCTGCTGTGCGCATACTGCAACAGCTCGGTACATCTTACACACAACTCCTTATTTCCCTCTTTATGCTGACAATAAAAACGAATCATACGTTCTATTGTTTGTTTTTCTTTTACTATTCTCTCTGACATGGCGCAAAGATATAAAAAAGGTGCTAATGGTTGCAACTCTAGCAACCATTAGCACCCTATATTTATTTAATTGGCTCTCTTTATGCCTCCTCAATAGCAGCTTGAGCCGCAGCTAAACGAGCAATAGGCACACGGAAAGGAGAACAACTAACATAGTTCAATCCTACTCTATGGCAGAATTTAACAGAAGATGGCTCACCACCATGCTCACCACAGATACCACATTTCAAATCTGGACGAATCGTTCTACCCTTTTCAGTAGCCATACGTACCAATTGACCTACTCCGTTTTGATCTAATACCTGGAATGGATCGGCTTTCAAAATCTTTTTCTCTAGATAGATAGGCAAGAACGAAGCGATATCATCACGAGAATAACCAAAGGTCATCTGTGTTAAATCGTTTGTTCCAAAAGAGAAGAACTCAGCACTCTCTGCAATACGATTAGCAGTTAGAGC
>JAQWAN010000021.1 GCA_028707655.1 Bacteroidaceae bacterium | reverse complement strand
AACATTAGCTCTAATTCACTTTGATTTATTTACCTTTGTTTGCTAAATACATGAATTATGAAAGCTATATTACCTCCTTTTGCACGTTGGATGGGTTATCTGTTATTAACGTTTACCATCTTTGTTCCAGCTATCCTTTTTATTAGTGGAGTTATTACCAATGAGAATATTGCGCTTTTAAAAGAGGTAATACGTTTGTTTGTTGTAGCGGGTTTAGTTATGATTATTTTGGCACAAAAAAAAGAGGAGAATGAACAGACCATTCGTTTGCGTGTTAAAGCGATGCGATCGGCGTTTTATCTCACTATTTTTTACCTATTTATGGGGATGTTTTATCGCTTATATCAAGGCGACGCAGAACTGATGTTTTCTTCTTCCTTTTTAGTCTATCTGGTAATGCATACCATCTGTTTAGAATTTTTCTTCCATAAGGCTAAGGTGGACTTGGCTTTTAAAAATAAAACGAGGGGATATTAAACCTTTTTAGACTTGATGTATCTAACTTCATAAACGTATAAAATATTTCTGTTGCGTATGAAAAAAATAACGCTGTGGTTGGCTATGCTTTGTATGGTGGCTACCAGTTTATCTGCACAAAGTAGAAAACATTCCATTGTGGGAACAATTGTTGATAGCTCAACAAATGAACCTATTACCCAGGCAACTATTCAGTTGCTCTCGGCTCCGGATAGTACCTTTATAACGGGAACCGTTTCATTGGATAGAGGGGCTTTTTCTCTCTCTGTTAAACCGGGTAACTATTATGTTAAAACGAGTTATGTGGGTTATATAACCTCCTCTAAGGCAGTTAAAATAACCACTGAAAGTGATAAAACCTCGTTGGGCACTATTGTTTTGAAACCAGATGCTATCTTGTTGGGTGAAGCGGTTGTTACTGCAGAAGCACCACAGGTGCAGGTAAAGGAGGATACGTTAGTCTATAATAGTTCGGCTTATCGTTTGCCAGAAGGATCTGCTTTAGAATCGTTAGTTGCTAAATTGCCTGGAGCATCTATTGATGATTCGGGTACCATTACTATTAATGGTAAAGAGATTAAAAAGATATTGGTGGATGGTAAGGAGTTCTTTGCAGATGATCCATCTGTGGCGATGAAAAATTTACCAACCTCTATAGTGAAGAGTCTGAAGATGTATGAAAAACAATCGGACTTGGCGCGTATCACGGGTATTGATGATGGCGAGGAGGAAGCGGTGATTGATATCTCTGTAAAAAAAGGAATGAATCGTGGTTTCTTTGGTAATGTGGATACCTCTATGGGTACCGAAGGACGTTATTCTGTGAAATCGAACGTGAATAGTTTTAATGGACAGAATCAGTTTTCTGTGATTGCTACGGGTAACAATGTGGCCGACCAAGGTTTTATGGGGGGGGGCAATCAGATGTGGCATCAAAACCTTGGGTTGAATGCTAGCAAAACGATTGGTACTAACTTCTCTATAACAAAGGATAAATATGAATTGGGTGGTAATGTTCAATATGAACATAGAGATGCGGATATTGTGACTCGAAACACCAAGGAGATGCTTTTAAATGTGGGCGAATCGTTTACCTTGGCAGATAAAAAACAACTCGATAAGTCGACGAATGTGTCGGGAGATTTGAAACTGGAATGGCGACCTGATTCGATGACTAATATCATTTTTAAACCGACATTTAGGTATTCAAATTCGGAAGATTTTACTAAGAATCTATCTTCTACTTTTAATGGCGACCCATTGGAGATAACGGATACTCCTTTTGATTATTTAGATGCTGATAATCTTACAGAGGCGGATGTGTTAAAGGCTATCCGCGTAAATAGTGTGAGCTCTCAAACGCTTTACAAAGATGATCAATTGAGCTATGGAGCCAATTTGCAGGTAAACAGGAAATTAAATAATGCTGGACGAAATATCACGGTTGTTGGAAAATATAGCTATAGTGATAATGAAACGGATAATTTTTCGGATATTCTCACTCATTTGTATGATACAGATGATGTGACTGCAACAAATCAATATTATACGTCGCCTGTTGTTTCAAAGACCTACTCGGGAAGCTTTTCCTATAGTGAGCCTATTACTTCTAGTTCTTATTTGCAGTTTCGCTATCGACTAACTTATAATAACAGAACGAATGTAAAGAATGTGTACGACTTAAATCCGTTTGGTGAGTTTCCTATTGGAGAACTACCAGATGAATATCTGACGAGTGAATTGACAGACCTGGGTCTATCGGCTACCAATACTTATTACAAACATGAGCTATCGCTTAGATACCGCTTAAACAAGAAAAAATATCAATTAAGTGCTGGTGTCTCTTTTCAACCTCAAAAATCAACGTTAAGTTACCAGCTGGGGGAATATGCTATTGATACCACGCGTACGGTTTTTAATGTAACACCAACTTTTAGTTTTAGGTATAGATTCTCTAAAGTGAGTCAGTTTAAAATGATGTATCGTGGATGGAGCTCACAACCTAGTATGAGCGATTTACTACCGGTTGTAGATAATTCTAACCCGTTGTATGTCCGTACAGGTAACCCTGGACTAAAACCATCGTTTACCAATATCTTCCGATTCTTCTATAACACTTATGATGCGGAGAAACAACAAGGGATAATGACTCATTTCTCGTTCTACAATGTGATGAATAGTGTGAGTAACCGAATAATATATAACCCAACAACGGGTGGACAGACCTCGATGCCGGAAAATATTAATGGTAACTGGCAAGCAAGGGGAGTACTCAATTATTCTACGGCTCTGAAAAATAAAAAGTTTACTATTAACACCTTTACGCAAGGGGGATACCAGAATCAAGTGGCTTATCTATCGCTAGATGGTCTGGAGGCTGATAAGAACAAAACAAACACGATTACACTAGGCGAGAAGATTACTGGAACATATAGAAATGATTGGTTCGAGTTTTCTATAAATGGTTTGGTGGATTATCTGAATTCATCTAATAAGATGCAACCGGATAATGACCAGAATACTTATTCGTTCTCTTATGGTGCTAGTACAAATATCTCTTTGCCATGGAGTATGACTATCTCTTCGGATATAAGTAACCGTTCGAGAAGGGGATATTCGGATGCAAGTATGAATACAAATGAATTGGTGTGGAATGCACAGGTGGCTCAGAATTTCTTGAAAAATAAATCGTTAACACTGAGCTTGCAGTTTTATGATATCTTGCAAAATCAAAGCAACTTAAGTAGAACGATTTCTGCTATAATGCGTCAAGATACAGAGTCAAATGCTATAAATGCTTATTGTATGGTGCATCTGATTTATAAACTCAATCTCTTTGGTGGTAAACAACCTAAGATGAAGTATGATAGAAGACGCCATGGACCACCTCCTGGAGGAGGAATGGGTAGAAGACGAAATTAAATGTACCGCATATAGACAAAAAACAATATATCAGATGATATATTGTTTTTTTTATTTATTTTTGTTTCTCTTGTGATATAAAGCGTGTTATGGTAGATTGGCTTCTTCTTTGGAACAATTTGTTTTCTGTTGCTTTTAACTTGGTGTATATCTCTATGATTGTCTCTACAATTATTGTCATCATACTTGATAATCGAAATCCAGTAAAAACAATAGCATGGGTGCTTATACTCATTTTTATACCACTCGTGGGTATTATCTTCTATTTCTTTTTTGGTAAGAATATACGTAGAGAACGGATGTTATCCAGAAGTGGTTATCGACAATTAGAAAATTATCCAAAGAAATCTTATTTAGCAAACGAAGCTACACATAATGCTTTACGGCTTTCGCCAGTGCAACAGTTCTTTCTACGTACAAATGCTTCTTTCCCCTTCGAAAATAATAAAATACGCTTTTTTACGCAAGGAGGTGACTTCTTAATTGATTTACTGCATACGCTGCAGGGAGCAAAGCACCATATACATATGGAGTATTACATCATTGAAGATGATGCGGTGGGAAGGCTTATTAAGGATGTACTGATAGATAAGGCTAGAGAAGGAGTGGAGGTACGCTTTTTATATGACGACGTGGGTTGTTGGCGGGTGCCTAATGCTTTCTTTGAAGGTATGCGAGAGGCTGGCATTGAGGCTAGAGCTTTTATGAAGGTACGTTTCCCGCTGTTTACCAGTAAAGTAAACTATAGAAATCATCGCAAAATAACGGTTGTAGATGGCAAATATGGGTATGTTGGCGGCATGAATTTAGCACTTCGCTATGTACGAGGAGTGAAGTGGGGCGTCTGGAGAGATACACAGATGTTTATTAGTGGACGAAGTGTGTATGGCTTGCAATCTACTTTTTTGTTGGATTGGTACTTCTCCGACCGTTCGTTGATTACTGCTTCTGCTTATTACCCATGTATACCTGCTGAGGGGAATATTACACTACAAATTGCAACCTCTGAACCTATTGGCGAGTGGAAGGAGATTATGCAGGGACTTATTATGGCTATTACAACAGCTAAGAAGTATTTCTATATACAGACGCCCTATTTCTTACCCTCTGATACGATATTATATGCTTTGCAAACGGTGGCACTAGCTGGTGTTGATGTGCGGGTGATGCTACCAAAAATCTATGATAATAGATTGATTGGATTTGCTTCTTGCTCTTATGTGGCCGATCTACTACGGGCGGGAGTGAAGGTGTATTTCTATGAAAAAGGCTTCCTGCATTCAAAAATGATGGTTTCTGACAATTTTTTCTCTACCGTGGGGACTACCAATATGGATTTTAGAAGTTTTGAACATAACTTTGAGGTAAACGCCCTTATCTATAATGCTGCTACTGCACACCAATTGAAAACCATTTTTCTGAATGATCAGAAGGATTGTATGTCTGTTGAAGAACAAAAATGGGCTGCACGATCTAGATGGCAGAAGGGATTAGAGTCTGTTATTCGACTTTTTGCTCCTCTTCTATAGTAGCAGTGGAGCTCTCACTCTTACGGAAAAAACTAAAGTTTACACTTCCGTAGGAACGATGTTCTAAGAAATAGGGATGATCTGCAAAGGAGTTCTTTTTACCATGCTCTAAAACAAAGAGAGCATTCTCTTTTAGTAATGAGGAATTAAAAATAAGTGCAGGAATATCGGTTAGATTCTCAAGGTCGTAGGGCGGATCGGCAAAAATAAAATCGAATTGTTCTCGACAATTTTTGATGAAACGAAAAACGTCCCCACGAATAACAAAAGATTTATCTGTTTTAACTTCGTGCATTATCTTCGTAATGAATGCGTGATGTGCCATATCTTTCTCTACAGAGACTACTCTGCTGCATCCTCTTGAGATAAGCTCAATGCTGATGCCGCCAGTCCCTGAAAATAGATCAAGCGCCGTTTTATCTGCTTCAAAATCGATGTACGCATTTAGAATATTAAACAAACTCTCCTTGGAGAAGTCTGTGGTTGGACGTGCCTTAAATGTTTTAGGAATGTCAAATCGTCTTCTTTTATAAATCCCGCTTATAACTCGCATTGTAGTAATGATTGTAGGTCGAATGGAATGGTGTCCGTAATGCTATCGTCTAAGAGCATATATTCTGCTTTTGGATTGATAACAAATACGTTTTTAACGTAATAGCGTAGCTTATTTAATAGTTGTTCCTTCTCGGGAATAAAGCCTACTAGACGCATCTCATCGCGTTCTTGATTAAAGGATAATTGTTGCCAGATGTAGAGTAGATAGTAGACCTGGTCTTCTATACTCTTGGTCTGAAAAGTGTTGGAGAGTAGCAACTGCCCTCTGTTATAACAGAAAACATCCATCTCTTTGCTACGATAGTTGATATACATCTTTTTCTTGTTGCCATGTTTACTGGCATTGTGCAGGAACTCGATGAGTGGACATACGTGCGAATAGATTGTTGCTGTGGGATAGGTTTGCTCTATTAGTTGGAATAAATCGGTCTGGATGCCATGTGCAACTACAATAGATGAAAGTGGAAGGGCGTTGTAAAGAACCTGCTCGTTAGTAACGCGAGGATGGTTGTGATAGAAATAATCTTCGGAGAGTTCTTTTTGATAAAACTCTGTTGGGATAAGGGTGAAACGTTTGCTAACGTGAATGATATTAATACGCTTATAGGTGTGCTCTATTAGGTCAGGATGATGCAGTAATCGAGTAGCATTGGCTAAATAGGATTCTGTTGTGTGCAGATTCATTTCTGAAAAGCTCAACGAGTAGTCGATGGTTGGATCATATATCATATACGAAAATCCATCCGAACTAAAACGGATGGATAACGTATATTGATCAGATTTACTGAAATCTATTTTCTCATGGAGTCCTTTATAAGGCATATATCATATGTACTTATTCCCAGTTTCCAGCGTTGTTATTAGGCAATTCTACATCACCAACCTTAAGACCAGGATATCTATCTAATTTTTTAGCAAAGTCAATCAAGTTATAAACTTCTTGTTTGTCTAGTCCTTTCAAATATACACTATAAAGTGTTCTTGCTTCAAATAATGGTAGTGTAGCACCTGACTTAGTGGTATCTACTACTGTTGACATTTCAAATGTGCTACCATTGGTGAATGGTACATAACGTAAAGAGTCTGGTGTAAAGTCTTTACCTTTAAAAAGGGTATCCATAACGTTTACATAAGTAATCTCACGTTTGAATTTTTCTAATCCCTCTTTTTTTACTGTTCTGTAGTTACCTGTTTTCTTTGCTCTCTCGATGATGGCAATCGCTTTTTTCTCTGTCATACCGTTTTCACGTTGATCATCGGTTAACTCACCCTCTTTAAGCATAAATGGAATTTTACCATTCTTCACAAAAGTAATTAATGTGTCAAAATTATTAGTGTATACACCTTTAATTTTACGATATTCCGATTGAATGGTACGGATGTCCATTAAACGAGCAATTACCTTTTTGTCTCTTGCACCTTTTTGCTTATCGAAGTTAATTGGGCCTAAGATACTTTTTGCGCAGATGAACACCATCATTCCAATAAAAGCTACCAGTACGAGATTAATCACATTTCTCATGATAATATTATTTTTTTAGTTTATATTCGATAGTGCAAAAATAAAACAAATTCTCTATATTACGTTCATTCGTTCTAATTTTATTCGATAAAAATGATAAATAACTATTTTATTCAACAAATAAAAACTTTTTCGATTTTTAAGTTCACTGATGAGCAAGAAATAGCGATTAAATTGCTTACTGATTTTTTGTTTTCTACCGACCAACAAACGGCTTTTGTGTTGAAAGGTTATGCTGGAACGGGAAAAACATCTATTGTGGCTGCAGTGGTTAAGACGATGCAGTATTTTTCACAAAAAGTGGTGCTGTTAGCTCCTACTGGACGATCGGCTAAGACTTTCTCTCATGCGGCCGCGATGCCGGCTTCTACTATTCATAAAAAGATTTACCGACAGAAGGTGTATGTTGGAACGGGAGGGGTATTTGTTTTGTCGGAGAACTTACATAAAAACACGCTTTTTATTGTGGATGAGGCTTCTATGCTTGCTGCTGGTAGAGCGGATGCGTTGACTTTTGGCTCGGGACGTTTGTTGGATGATTTGATTCAATATGTCTATGCGGAGCCTTCTTGTAAGTTATTACTGATTGGTGACCCGGCGCAGTTGCCTCCTGTTGGCGAGGTGGAAAGTCCGGCTCTCTCTCTTTCTGTACTTGCTGGTTATGGATTGCAGGTGGCTACTAATGAGCTTACCCAGGTGATGCGCCAACTGGAGAATTCGGGTATCTTATGGAATGCAACAGCATTGCGACAACTGATTAGGACGGGGAACACAGGGCGTATGCCGCCAATTACGGTGTCGCGTTTTACTGATGTGGTGCATGTGCAGGGTAGTGAGCTTATTGAAACATTGGCTGCTTCTTATGATAGTGTTGGTATGGACGAGACCATTGTGATATCGCGTTCTAATAAAAGGGCAACGATCTACAATGAGGGGATTCGTAACCAGTTATTGTTTCGAGAGGAGTCGCTCTCCTCTGGCGATTATCTTATGGTGGCCAAGAATAATTATTTCTGGTCGGAAAAGTGTAAGGAGCTCGATTTTATAGCAAATGGTGATATTGTACGTGTGAAACGGGTTAGAAACACGCGCGAATTATATGGCTTTCATTTTGCTGATGTGGAATTAGATTTTATTGATTATGCGCATCTGGTAATAGAAGTTACGGTGTTGCTAGATACTCTACATGCAGAAGCACCGGCCTTATCCAAACAGCAACAAGAGGAGTTGTATACACAGGTTTGGGCCGATTATGCTTTTATTACGACCAAGACGGAACGTATCAAGAAACTTAAGAGCGATATCTATTTTAATGCGTTACAAATTAAATTTGCATATGCGGTAACTTGTCATAAGGCACAGGGTGGGCAGTGGCAACACGTTTACTTAGATCAGGGATATATACCCGAAGAGCAATTGACCTCCGATTATTATAGATGGTTGTATACGGCTATGACACGTGCTTCTGAAAAATTGTTTCTTGTAAATTATCCCAGCGATTTACTGTTGTAAGTCTTTTCTTGCTGATGCCTACTATATAGGCATTGCTCTATTGAGATAAAACAAAAAAAGGTTGCCCCATTTATTGGAGCAACCTTTCTTTTTTATCCTTTTCTCTAGTGAATCAGTTCAATCACTTTTTCGATGGCAGCTGCTAGACCTGCTGCATTTTTACCACCTGCAGTTGCAAAATGAGGTTGACCACCTCCGCCGCCTTGTATCAGTTTGGCTGCTTCGCGGATAATCTTACCGGCATTGAGCCCACTTTTTACTAGGTTTTCTGAAATCATAAGGGTTAACATAGGTTTCTCATTGCTGAGTGTACCTGCTATAAACACTGCATTCTCACTAACCTCACCACGTAGTTGGAAAGCAATATCTTTTGCCATTTCTGGTTCGATGGATGCATGGAGTGTAATGATGCGTATCTCTCCTTTTTGCGTTGCATTTTTCAGTGCTTCATTCTTTAGAACAATTGCTCTTTCTTTTTGGAAACTTTCTACCTGTTTCTTTAGTGCAGTGTTCTCGTCGATGAATTTCTGAATGGTGCTCGTTAAGTTGGGCGTGTTGTTAAAGAGTTCTTTTAACGTTGAAATGGTATCTTGTAGTTGATACATTGTATCTTCTACACCCTGACCTGTGATGGCTTCTATACGACGAATACCTGCTGCTGTGGAGCTCTCGGAAAGAATTTTTACCATTCCTATTTCTCCTGTTGCTTTAACATGTGTTCCTCCACAGAATTCAATGGACGAACCAAACTGAATAACTCGAACATTATCGCCATATTTCTCTCCAAAGAGAGCAATAGCACCCAATTCTCTTGCTTCTGCAATTGGCATGTTGCGGTGCTCAGTTAAGGGGATGTTTTGACGAATACGTGCATTGACAATCTGTTCTACCTGACGGAGCTCCTCAGAAGTGACTTTTTGAAAATGTGAAAAGTCAAACCGAAGGGAGTTTGGACTGACCAATGAACCTTTTTGTTCAATGTGGTCTCCTAAAACTTCGCGCAAAGCTTGGTCTAGAAGATGTGTGGCCGAGTGATTGGCTGCACAGGCATTCCTTTTTTCTACATCCACGCATGCCATCATTGGAACATCTAAATGTTTAGGTAGCTCTTTAACTATATGTATGGATAGGTTGTTCTCTTTTTTTGTGTCGAGAATCTCAATGGTCTCTAATTCACTAACCAAAACACCAGTATCTCCAACTTGACCGCCACTCTCTGCATAGAAAGGAGTGGTGCTAAGTACTAATTGATACTGTACCTGTTTTTTTTGTTTGACTTGACGGTAACGCAAGATAGAGGTGGTATGCTCTGTGTAATCGTATCCTACAAATTCGGTGATACCCTCTGTTAGTGTAATCCAATCGCCCGTTTCCATGGCAGCTGCATTACGTGCTCTATTCTTTTGCTCTTTCATGGCAACATTAAACTCTTCTATATTGACCGATAGATTATTCTCGCGACAGATGAGTTGGGTTAAGTCGAGTGGAAAGCCAAAGGTGTCATAAAGGGTGAAGGCATCTTTACCTGTTATTTCTGTTTCTTTCTTTTCTTGGGTCTCTTTAATGGTTTTCTCTAATAAACGAATACCTGTTTCTAGTGTGCGTAAGAAAGATTCTTCCTCTTCTTGCATCACTTTCTTTATCAGTGCTTGTTGAGCTACCAATTCGGGATAAGCTTGTCCCATATTCTCGATGAGAACGGGTAGTAACTTATACATAAAGGCTTGTTTGAAACCTAAGAAGGTATAGCCATAACGAACGGCTCTACGTAGGGTACGGCGGATAACATATCCTGCCTTAGCATTGGAGGGTAGTTGGCCATCCGTAATAGAAAAGGCGATGGTTCTGATATGGTCTGCTATAACGCGCATTGCAACATCTGTTTTGCTATCTTTACCATATTCTTGTTTAGCTAGTTTGGCTAGTGCTTGTATAGTTGGCTGAAATACATCGGTATCATAATTAGATGTCTTACCTTGTATAGCCATACACAAACGTTCAAAACCCATCCCTGTGTCGATAACATGTTTAGGAAGGTTATCTAGTGAACCGTTGGCTTTTCGGGTATACTGCATAAATACAATATTCCATAGCTCTACTACCTGTGGATGTGATCCGTTGACTAGAGATGCACCATCTTCCACCTCTCGTTCGGCATTGTTACGTAGGTCTATGTGAATCTCTGAGCATGGACCACAAGGTCCTGTTTCTCCCATTTCCCAGAAATTATCGTGACGATTTCCGTTAAGGATATGTTCTTTTGGTAGGAATTTTTCCCAATAACCAGCTGCTTCATTGTCGCGCTCTAGTCCCTCTTCACTATACCCCTCAAAAACAGTGGCATACAATCGATCGGGATCAATTTTAAGTACGTCAACTAAATATTCCCAAGCCCATTCAATGGCTTCTTTTTTGAAGTAATCGCCAAACGACCAGTTGCCTAACATCTCAAACATGGTGTGGTGGTAGGTGTCGTGACCTACTTCTTCAAGATCATTATGCTTACCACTTATGCGTAGACACTTCTGCGAATCGGTTACTCGTTGGTGTGTTACTTTATGATTGCCTAATATAATATCTTTGAACTGATTCATGCCCGCGTTGGTAAACATCAGTGTTGGGTCATCTTTAATCACCATAGGTGCAGAAGGAACAAGTTGATGCCCTTTCGATTCAAAAAATTGCTTAAATGAGTCTCTAATTTCTTTAGAAGTCAACATATTTATACTTTTAGTCAAGTTAATATTCAAGAAAACATTTTGCAAAGATAGTGCGTTTTATTAATTTTGTGGCTATCTCTGTGGTGAAAAGTTACATACCATATTTAAATTCAATAAAAAAAACAAAATATGAGAAAGGTTTATTATTTTTATAACCCAAAAACAGATTCGTATGAACGCGTCTACCCATCTACTTCGCAGAGGTTATGGGCATTAGCACGTCGTCTTCTTATCTTACTTTTTGTGTTTGCTCTTTCCTATTTTGTACTTTTGTTTTTATTAGGGGTGCCTACTGAAAAAACGCTTCAACAAGAAAATGGTAAGTTAAAAGCAAAACTACAAGTGTTGTCGTCGCGAATGGATGAGTCGCTTCAGCTATTGAAAAATATTCAACAAAGAGATGATAACTTATATCGTGTTGTTTTTATGGCAGACCCTATTCCTGATGCAGTGCGCAATTCAACCTATCTGGGTACCAATCGATATGAGGAATTGATAAATATGCCCGATTCGCGATTGGTGACTAATGTGGCTCGAAAAATGGATATTATTGAACGGGAGCTGTATGTACAATCGTATTCTTTTGATGAGCTTGTTAACCTGTGCAAAACACATAACCAACGTTTAGAATGTATTCCTGCTATTCAGCCTATATCTAATAAAGATTTAAAACGAACAGCTTCTGGTTATGGCTATCGTAGAGACCCTATTTATAAAACGGTAAAATTTCATAAAGGAATGGATTTTGCTGCAAAATCGGGTACCGATGTTTTTGCAACGGGTAATGGTGTGGTGACGTTTGCTCGGTGGAAAACGGGCTACGGGAATACGGTGATTATTGACCATGGTTTTGGCTATAAAACACTCTATGCACATATGAAAAAGATATTGGTGCGTGCTGGACAGAAGGTGGTGAGAGGCCATGTTGTGGGACTAGTGGGTACAACGGGAAAGAGTACAGGACCACATTTACATTATGAGGTTAGGGTGAAGGATAGGCCTGTAAATCCTGTGAACTATTACTTTATGGATTTGAATGCAGAGGATTATGAGAAGATGATTCAGATTGCTGCTAATCATGGTAAAGTGTTTGATTAATCTGCCAACGAATGAAAAAAAATAAATTACCTACCACAAAACTTTATTATTCAATTGGAGAGGTGGCTAAGATGCTCCATGTGTCTTGTTCCTTATTACGTTTTTGGGAAACAAAATTTCCTGCGGTAAATCCACGTAAAACAAGTACTGGCTTTCGTCATTATACACAAAAGGATATTGAACTATTGCAGCTCATTCATTATCTGGTGAAAGAGAAAGGTATGACACTAGATGGTGCTCGCATGCGTATCGCATCTAATCGAGATAAGGAGGAAGAGCTATTTCAAGCTATACAACAACTCAAAGAGGCAAAAGAAAAGCTTCTTGCTATGCGAAAAGAGTTGGATATGTATGAGTAATGCTAAAAATGTTTTGCGATAGCCTATTTTGTGTTTTCAGAGTCTTCCAATCGTATCACCGATTTGATGCTTTTTATTTTTCTTAAGGTATCGCATAATTGTTTTACGTCGTTCACATTATGCACATACAGTTCAGCTTTACCATTAAAGATACCGTTGTCAGCTTCGATTTCTAGTTTTCGTATATTCACGTTTAACTGCTCCGATATGGCTCCTGTAATTTGATTTAAAAGTCCTTTCTTGTCAATACCGGTGATAGAGATGGGCACTCGGAAAGTAAGTGGTTTGTGTATATCCCAGATAGCTGCAACAATTTTATTGCCATCACTAGCTTTTAATTTATTGGCCTCTGGACAATGGCGCTTGTGAATGGTAACTTGATTCTTCTTATTAACAAAACCTAAGATCTCATCTCCTGCAATTGGATTACAACAGTCGGCAATGATATAATTTGTTTTGATATCATCGTCTTTAATCTTTAAGATTTTTTTGGTGTCTATGGTCTGAATAGCAGGTTTCTGTTGTTTGGCATTCTCCTCCTTATTACGCGATATGAATGGGATATAACGTCTCCAACCACCCGTCTGCAGTTTATCTTTTATGTCATTTTTATAGTTCTCATTGAGCTCAATCCTTTTCGACCCAATAGAAATATATAAATCATCTTCTGAACTAATATTATGAAAACGACAAATCTCACGAATAACCTCGGGGGTGTTTATTATATTTTCTTTCGATAAGAAGGTTAGTAATTCTTTTTTGCCCTGTTTTAGAAGTTCTCCATTTAGCTTCTTTATAACCGAATTTATTTTTGATTTGGCTTTGGATGTAGTGATATATTTTAGCCATTCGGACTGTACACGTTGCGACTTAGAGGTTAGAATCTCTACTTGGTCGCCACTCTTAAGCTTATGGTTGAGTGGTACTAATTTGTGGTTAACCTTTGCTCCAATACTATGGGTACCCACCTCTTCGGATATAGAAAAAGCAAAATCAAGAGCCGTACTGTTTTGTGGCAAGGTCTTTAATTCTCCTTTTGGAGTGAACAGAAAAACCTCGGAGGCATATAAGTTGAGCTTTATTGTATCTAGAAAATCCATGGCGTCTGGCTCTGGGTCATCTAGTATCTCACGGATTGTTTTTAGCCATTTATCTAGTTCGCCTTCATCTTCTCCGCCGCCACCTTCTTTATATTTCCAATGTGCAGCAAGTCCCTGCTCTGCTACATCATCCATACGTTTGCTTCGGATTTGCACCTCTATCCATTGGCCAGAATCGCTCATCACTGTGACGTGTATTGCTTGGTAACCATTGGCTTTAGGATGACTAACCCAATCTCGTAATCTGTCGGGATGTACCTTATATTGTTTGGAAATACAAGCGTAAATCTGTAGACACTCGTTGAGCTCTTTGTCGTTGTTATTGGGGGTGAAAACAATACGAACAGCAAGTATGTCGTAGATATCTTCAAACGTAATGTTCTTAGCTACAATCTTGTGCCAGATAGAATAGGGCGATTTGATGCGTTGTGAAAATTGATAATCAAAATTCATTTCATCTAATCCCTCTTTAAGCGGTTGTATGAAGTTCTCAAACAATTCATCTCGTTTAGCAGCTGTTTCTGCTAATTTCTTGAGGATAAGGTCGTATTGGTCTGGATGCTCATATTTAAAGCTTAGATTTTCTAGTTCTGTTTTTATTTTATTGAGACCTAGGCGATGAGCGAGTGGTGCATAAATATAGAGAGTCTCGCCAGCAATTTTGTATTGTTTGTTAGCAAGCATAGAACCTAAAGTACGCATGTTGTGTAGGCGATCGGCTATCTTAATGAGGATAACACGAATGTCATTACTCATGGTAAGTAGTAATTTCTTGAAATTCTCTGCCTGTCCCGATGCTTGGTCTCCGAAAATACCACCTGATATTTTGGTTAACCCATCAACAATATTAGCTATTTTAGGTCCAAAAAGATTT
>JAQWAN010000020.1 GCA_028707655.1 Bacteroidaceae bacterium | reverse complement strand
CACACAAGCGTATTTTTACAGTGAACCGTTCTATTTTTGTTAATAAAAAGTCTAGAGAACAGTTCCAATTGTCTTCTTTCAAGCGATTAATTGACATTTATAGCTCTACTGCTAAAACTGTTGATGCATTGATGAAACTTGAGTTACCAAGTGGTGTAGAAGTTGAAATTAAAGTTTGATAATTTAATTAATTAGAGAAATGCCAGGATTATTAGGAAAAAAAATCGGAATGACATCCGTTTTCAGTGCCGATGGTAAAAACGTACCATGCACTGTTATCGAAGCAGGTCCTTGTGTTGTAACTCAAATCAAAACTGTCCAAACAGATGGTTATGATGCTGTTCAAGTAGGTTTCCAAGAAAAAAATGAGAAACATACTACAAAGCCTTTAATGGGCCATTTTAAAAGAGCAGGAGTTACACCAAAAAGACACTTGGCCGAGTTCAGTGAGTTCGATAACGAACTTAATTTAGGTGAAGTCCTTACCGTAGAGTTGTTTAACGACGTTGTCTTTGTAGATGTCGCTGGAACTTCAAAAGGTAAAGGTTTTCAAGGTGTAGTAAAAAGACATGGTTTTGCAGGTGTAGGTCAAGCTACACATGGTCAACATAATCGTGCCCGTAAACCAGGTTCTATTGGTGCTTGTTCATACCCTGCTAAGGTGTTCAAAGGAATGCGCATGGGTGGCCAAATGGGTGGTGACAGAGTCACTGTTCAAAACTTGAAAGTATTAAAAGTAATCCCAGAACACAATCTCCTTTTAGTAAAAGGTTCTGTTCCTGGATGCAAAGGTTCAATCTTAATAATTGAGAAATAATGGAACTTAACGTATATAATATTAAAGGTGAAGACACCGGGAGAAAGATTACGTTAAACGAATCTATCTTCGGGATTGAGCCTAATGATCACGTGATTTATCTTGATACTAAACAGTATCTTGCTAATCAACGTCAAGGTACTCATAAATCTAAAGAGAGAAGTGAGTTGAGTGGATCTACTCGTAAGTTAGGAAAACAAAAAGGTGGCGGTGGTGCTCGTCGTGGTGATATTAAATCGCCAATTCTAGTAGGTGGTGCACGTTGTTTTGGTCCTAAACCAAGAGACTACAACTTTAAACTTAACAAAAAAGTTAAGTCGTTAGCTCGTTGTTCTGCTTTGTCTTACAAAGCGAAGGATAATGCTATTGTTGTAATTGAGGATTTTACTTTTGAGTCCGCAAAAACAAAAGAATTTGTTGCTATGGTAAAAAACCTTAAAGTTTCTGATAGAAACCTACTGTTTGTTTTACCAGAAGTAAATAAAAACGTATATTTGTCTGCTCGTAATATAGAAGGAATTTCAGTTTCACTAGCTGCTACTCTTAACACTTACAAGGTGTTAGGTGCTAATACGCTTGTTCTTACTGAAGGCTCTCTTTCTGTAATCGATACGATCTTAACTAAAAAGGAGGCTTAAATAATGGGAATTATTATTAAACCGTTAGTAACAGAAAAAATGACAAATATATCCGAAAAGATGTCCAATCGTTTCGGGTTTATTGTGCGTCCTGAGGCTAACAAATTAGAGATTAAGAATGAAGTTGAGGCCTTGTACAATGTTACAGTAGCTGACGTAAATACGGCTAGATATTCAGGAAAGAATAAAAGTCGTTATACAAAATCAGGTCTTATTAAAGGTAGATCCAATGCTTTCAAGAAAGCCGTAGTGACTTTAAAAGAGGGCGATGTGATTGATTTTTATAGCAATATTTAAAAGAAATGGCAGTACGTAAATTTAAGCCCACAACACCGGGGCAAAGACATAAAATTATTGGTACATTTGATGAAGTAACCGCTTCTGTACCAGAAAAGTCTCTTGTATTTGGTAAACGTTCTTCTGGTGGTCGTAATAACACTGGTAAGATGACAATGCGCTACTTAGGTGGTGGTCATCGCAGAAAATTGCGTTTTATCGATTTCAAGAGAAATAAAGATGGTGTGCCTGCAGTAGTAAAAACAATTGAGTATGATCCTAACCGTTCTGCTCGTATTGCTTTACTTTTTTATGCAGATGGTGAAAAGCGTTATATTATTGCTCCTAATGGTTTACAAGTTGGAAGCACGTTAATGTCGGGAGAAAAAGCATCACCAGAGATTGGTAATGCTCTTCCTTTGCAGAATATTCCTGTTGGTACTGTAATTCATAATATCGAATTACGTCCAGGTCAAGGAGCTGCATTAGTTAGATCGGCAGGTAATTTTGCTCAGTTAACTTCGAGAGAAGGCAAGTATTGTGTTGTCAAATTACCTTCAGGTGAAGTTAGACAAATACTTAGTACTTGTAAGGCTACTATTGGTAGTGTTGGTAACTCCGATCATGCATTGGAATCTTCAGGTAAGGCTGGTCGCTCTAGATGGTTTGGACGTCGTCCTCATAACCGTGGTGTGGTAATGAATCCAGTGGATCACCCAATGGGTGGTGGTGAAGGTCGCCAATCAGGAGGTCATCCAAGATCTCGTAAAGGTTTGTATGCTAAGGGCTTGAAGACAAGAGCTCCTAAGAAACAATCTACTAAGTATATTATAGAGAGAAGAAAAAAGTAATTTGATTAATTGAGTAAACTATGAGTCGTTCTTTAAAAAAAGGTCCTTATATTAACGTAAAACTTGAGAAAAAAATTCTTGCTATGAATGAATCTAGCAAGAAAATAGTTGTTAAGACGTGGGCCAGAGCATCAATGATATCTCCTGATTTTGTAGGACATACTGTTGCTGTTCATAACGGAAATAAATTTATTCCAGTATATGTTACCGAAAACATGGTAGGGCACAAATTAGGCGAGTTTTCGCCTACCCGTACCTTTAGAGGTCATGGTGGTAATAAGAAAAGATAATTTGTAAAATAACGTAATAATGGGAAAAAGAAAAAAAGTAGCGGCGTTAAACCGAAAGGAAGCCCTTAAAACTTTATATTTTGCTAAATTGCAAGATGTTCCTACTTCTCCTCGTAAGATGCGATTAGTCGCTGATATGGTGCGTGGAATGGAGGTCAATAAAGCGTTAGGAGCTTTAAAATTCTCCTCTAAGGAGGCCTCGGCACGTGTTGAGAAGCTTTTGCGCTCTGCTATTGCAAATTGGGAACAGAAAAACGAACGTAAGGCCGAAAGTGGTGAATTGTTTATATCGAAGATATATGTTGATAGTGCAACGATGTTGAAAAGAATGCGTCCAGCTCCCCAAGGAAGAGGATTCAGAATTCGAAAACGTTCAAATCACGTCACCTTGTTCGTAGATTCTATTAATAATAATAGTGATAAAAATTAAGCTTAATGGGACAAAAAATTAATCCAATAAGTAACCGTTTAGGAATTATCAGAGGATGGGATTCAAATTGGTATGGCGGAAATAAATATGGAGAGTCGTTACTAGAAGATAGTAAAATTCGTAAATATCTTTCTGCAAGATTAGTTAAAGCTAGTGTTTCTCGTATTGTTATTGAGCGCACACTTAAACTTGTAACAATCACAATCTGTACATCTCGTCCAGGAATTATCATTGGTAAAGGCGGTCAGGAAGTTGATAAGTTAAAAGAAGAGTTGAAAAAAATCACCGATAAGGATGTTCAAATCAACATCTTTGAAGTGAAAAGACCGGAATTAGACGCTGTGATTGTAGCTAAAAACATAGCTCAACAGGTTGAAGGTAAAATTGCCTATCGTCGTGCGATTAAGATGGCTATTGCCAACACTATGCGTATGGGTGCTGAAGGTATCAAAGTGCAGATCTCAGGTCGTTTGAATGGTGCTGAAATGGCCCGTTCTGAGATGTATAAAGAAGGAAGAACTCCGTTGCATACTTTTAGAGCAGATATCGATTATTGTCTAGCTGAAGCTTTGACAAAAGTTGGTTTGCTCGGTATTAAAGTTTGGATCTGTAAGGGTGAGGTATATGGTAAGAGAGATTTAGCTCCTAACTTTACACAAACTAAGGATCATGGAAGAGGTAAAAATGCTGGCAATGGCGGAAGAAACTTCAAAAGAAAGAAAAATAATCGCTAATTGAACTTGAATTTTAGGAAATATGTTACAACCAAAAAAGACTAAATTCAGAAGACAACAAAAAGGTCGTATGAAAGGTGATGCACAGAGAGGTAACCAACTAGCGTTTGGTTCTTTCGGTATCAAATCATTACAATCTAAATGGATCACTGGTCGTCAGATTGAAGCTGCACGTATTGCAGTTACTAGATATATGCAACGTCAAGGACAAATATGGATACGTATTTTTCCTGACAAACCTATTACAAAGAAACCTGCAGAGGTACGTATGGGTAAGGGAAAAGGTAATCCAGAAGGATTTGTTGCTCCTATCACTCCCGGAAGAATTATTATTGAAGTAGAAGGTGTATCTTTTGAAATCGCGAAAGAAGCTTTGCGCTTAGCAGCACAAAAACTTCCTGTAACTACCAAGTTTATCGTAAGACGTGATTTCGATACTCAGAATCAAAATATGTAATGGTTATGAAAATTGCTGAAATAAGAGAGTTAAGTACCAATGAATTGGTAGAGAGCGTTGAGAAAGAAGTGACCAATTATAATCAGATGGTTTTAAACCATTCTATTTCTCCTTTGGACAACCCAGGTCAAATTAAAGAATTACGTCGCACTATTGCACGTATGAAATCTGAGTTACGCCAAAGAGAACTTAATAATAAATAATAGTCCTCATGGAAGCTAGAAACTTAAGAAAAGAAAGAACCGGGGTGGTTTTAAGTACAAGTATGGATAAAACCATTACTATTGTTGCTAAATTTAAGGAGAAACACCCTATATATGGTAAGTTTGTTAGTAAAACAAAAAAATACCATGCTCATGACGAGAAAAATGAGTGCAATGTAGGTGATACTGTATGTATCATGGAAACTCGTCCTTTGAGTAAAACTAAAAGATGGAGATTAGTCGACATAATCGAAAGAGCTAAGTAATTATGATACAAACAGAATCGAGACTCACAGTATGTGATAACAGCGGTGCAAAAGAGGTCTTATGTATACGTGTATTAGGCGGTACAAAAAGACGTTATGCCTCCGTTGGGGATGTTATTGTTGTGTCTGTAAAAAGCGTTATCCCCGCTAGTGATATTAAAAAAGGTGCTATATCCAAAGCGCTTATTGTTAGAACGAGAAAAGAAATTCGTAGAGCTGATGGCTCATACATTCGTTTTGATGATAATGCTTGTGTATTACTTAATAATACCGGTGAATTGAGAGGTAGCCGTATTTTCGGCCCTGTGGCGAGAGAACTTCGTGCGGTTAATATGAAAGTAGTTTCATTGGCACCAGAGGTACTTTAATTTTCTAAAAGAATAAAGTAATGAGTAAATTACATATAAAGAAAGGTGATACAGTCTACGTAAATTCTGGTGAAAACAAGACAAAGACTGGTCGCGTATTACAAGTTCTTGTAGATAAAAAAAGAGCTATTGTTGAAGGTGTTAATATGGTTTCTAAGAGCACTAAACCAAGTGCAACTAGTCCCCAAGGTGGCATCGTTAAACAAGAGTCTTCAATTCATATTTCGAACTTGAATGTGGTAGATCCTAAAACAGGAAAGCCAACACGTATTGGGAGAAGAGAAAGTTCTGATCAAAGAACTTATGTACGCTATTCTAAAAAGTCAGGGGAGGAGATCAAATAATGAGTAATACTGCAAGTCTTAAAAATACTTATGCAGAGCGTATAGCTCCTGCATTAATGGAACAATTCAAATATTCTTCAACTATGCAAGTGCCAAAACTTAAGAAAATCGTTATCAACGAGGGTCTTGGTTTAGCAGTAGCAGATAAGAAGATTATTGATGTTGCGATTAAAGAGCTTACTACCATCACTGGTCAGAAAGCTGTTGCTACAATTTCACGTAAAGATATCGCCAACTTTAAGTTGCGTAAAAAAATGCCAGTAGGTGTTATGGTAACTTTACGTAGAGAAAAAATGTATGAATTTTTAGAACGTCTAGTTCAAGTAGCTTTACCACGTATTCGTGATTTCAAAGGAATTGAAAGCAAGTTTGATGGAAGAGGTAATTATACACTAGGTATCCAAGAACAAATCATTTTTCCAGAAATAAATCTTGATAGTATTTCGAAAATATTAGGAATGAATATTACCTTTGTAACATCTGCAGAAACAGATGAAGAGGGATATGCTCTTCTTAAAGAATTCGGACTACCTTTTAAAAGTTCAAAAAAAGATTAATAGAATATGGCAAAAGAATCAATGAAAGCGCGTGAAGTTAAGCGTGCTAAATTAGTAGCCAAATATGCTGATAAAAGAGCTCAATTGAAAAAAGAGGGTAATTTTGAAGCACTACAAGCGCTACCTAAGAATGCTTCTCCTGTACGATTGCATAATCGTTGTAGCTTGACAGGTCGTCCTAAAGGTTATATCAGACAATTTGGAGTTTCTAGAATCCAATTTAGAGAGATGGCTTCTAACGGTCTTATTCCTGGAATAAGAAAAGCAAGCTGGTAATTTTTTAAATATTGTCAGGATGTTCCTGATTAATTTAATTTTATATATTTATGACTCATCCAATAGCAGATTATCTATCGAGGTTAAGAAATGCAATTGCTGCTAAGCACAGAGTTGTTGAGATTCCTGCCTCAAATCTAAAAAAGGAAATTACTAAAATCCTTTTCCAAAAAGGTTACATACTTAATTTTAAGTTTGTAGAGGATGGTCCTCAAGGTACTATTAAAGTAGCGTTGAAGTATGATAATGTAAATAAAGTAAATTCTATCAAGAAATTGATTAGAGTTTCTACTCCAGGTTTACGTAAATACACTGGTTACAAAGATATGCCCAGAGTTATTAATGGTTTGGGTATTGCAATTATATCTACTTCCAAAGGTGTAATAACGAACAAAGAAGCCTTAGATTTGAAAATCGGAGGTGAAGTTTTATGTTACGTTTATTAATATTAGGAGGAATAAGCAATGTCAAAAATAGGTAAATTACCCATTAGTATCCCTGCAGGTGTTACTGTAACAATCGAAGGAGATTTAGTTACCGTTAAGGGACCAAAAGGAGAGTTGAAACAAACGATCAAACCTGATGTGAAAGTTGAAATTGAAGATGGTTGTGTTGTGTTTACTCGCGTAGGTGAGGATAAACAAGCAAATGCGTTTCATGGTTTGTACCGTTCGTTAGTTAATAATATGGTAATCGGTGTTTCTACTGGTTACAAAAAAGAATTAGAGCTTGTTGGTGTTGGTTACCGTGTAACTAACAAAGGAAATTTGCTCGAGTTTTCACTAGGGTTCATTCACCCAATACTTATGTTGTTGCCTGAAGAAATTAAGGTAGAGACTAAGTCAGAAAGAAATAAAAATCCTCTTATTCTTTTAGAGTCTTGCGACAAACAATTGATTGGTCACATTTGTGCTAAAATTCGTTCTTTCCGTAAGCCAGAACCATATAAAGGTAAGGGTATTAGATTTGTTGGTGAGATTATCCGCAGGAAGTCAGGCAAGTCAGCTTCTGCTAAATAATTTACATAAAATAATATTATTATGACAACAAAAATAGAAAGAAGAACAAAAATTAAATATAGAGTACGTAATAAGATCTCAGGTACAACTGAGATTCCTCGTATGTCTGTATTTAGAAGTAACAAGCAATTGTATGTTCAAATCATAAATGATTTAACAGGTACTACATTAGCTTCAGCTTCTTCCCTAAAATTAGGCGAGGCTGTATCTAAGAAAGAAAAAGCTGTCAAAGTGGGTGAGTTAATTGCGAAAAAAGCGCAAGAAGCTGGTATCACTGCGGTTGTTTTTGATCGTAATGGGTATCTATATCATGGGAGAATTAAGGAAGTAGCTGATGCAGCACGTAATGGTGGTCTTAAATTCTAATAATTATGGCAGGAATGAAAAAAGTTAAAATAGCTAACGATATTGAGCTGAAAGATAGACTTGTTTCTATTAATCGTGTTACTAAAGTAACTAAAGGTGGTAGAACATTTAGCTTTTCAGCAATTGTAGTTGTTGGTAACGAGAATGGTGTAATTGGTTGGGGTTTAGGTAAAGCTGGTGAAGTAGCTGCTGCTATTGCAAAAGGTGTTGAAGCCGCTAAGAAAAACCTTATTCAAGTTCCCGTTTTAAAAGGTACTGTTCCACATGAGCAATTAGCTCGTTTTGGTGGAGCGTTCGTATTGATTAAACCAGCTTCTCCAGGTACTGGAGTTGTTGCTGGTGGTGCAATGCGTGCTGTACTTGAGAGTGTAGGTGTCACTGATGTACTAGCTAAATCGAAAGGATCTTCTAATCCTCACAATTTAGTTAAAGCTACTGTTCTTGCTCTTTCAGAAATGAGAGATGCTCGCATGGTTGCACAAAATCGTGGCGTTAGTTTAGATGTAGTATTTAGAGGATAAAGGAGATATTTATGGCAACTATAAAGATTAAACAAGTAAAGAGTAGAATCGGTGCTCCAGCAGTTCAAAAGAGAACATTGGATGCACTTGGTCTTCGTAAAATGAATCGCGTGGTTGAACACGAGGATGCTCCTTCGATTCTTGGTATGGTAGAAAAGGTAAAACACTTAGTTACCATCGTTGAATAAATAATCATTCAAAAGTAAAATTTATTACAATATGAAATTAAGTAATTTAAAGCCTGCTGAAGGCTCTATCAAAACTAGAAAACGTATAGGACGTGGTCAAGGTTCTGGTTTAGGTGGAACTTCAACAAGAGGTCATAATGGTGCTAAGTCAAGATCTGGATATTCCAGGAAGATTGGTTTTGAAGGTGGTCAAATGCCACTACAACGTCGTGTTCCTAAATTCGGATTTAATAATATTAATAGAGTAGAGTACAAAGGTATTAACCTTGATGTTGTTCAAGGTTTAGCAGAAGCTAAACAATTGACAAAGGTTACTAAAAGCGATTTCATCGCTGCTGGATTCATATCTTCTTCTCAATTAGTTAAAGTCTTGAATAATGGCAGCTTGACTGTGAAACTTGATGTGGAAGCTGACGCTTTCTCAAAGAGTGCAATTGCAGCTATTGAAGCTGTTGGTGGAAACGCAATAAAACTCTGATTCAATGAAAAAATTGATTGAAACATTAAAGAATATATGGAAAATTGAGGATCTTAAACAAAGGATCCTCATCACTGTGTTGTTTATAGCAATATATAGATTCGGTTCGTATGTAGTATTGCCAGGTATTGATCCTAGTTCATTGACAAAATTATCTGCGCAGACAAGCACAGGTCTAATGTCATTGCTGGATATGTTCTCTGGAGGTGCTTTTTCACACGCATCGATTCTTGCTTTGGGTATTATGCCTTATATTTCGGCATCTATTGTTATCCAACTATTGGCAATCGCGGTGCCTTATTTCCAGCGTCTACAGAACGAGGGAGAAAGTGGTAGAACAAAGATAAATCAGTATACTCGTTATCTAACGATTGCTATTTTATTTTTGCAAGCACCTTCCTATTTGATTAACTTGCAATCGCAAGTAGGTCAGTCTTTCGATCTGTTGTTCATACTTACTTCTACCATTATTTTGGCTGCAGGTAGTATGTTTGTTCTTTGGCTTGGTGAGCGTATCACAGACAAGGGTATTGGTAACGGTGTATCTTTTATCATTCTCGTTGGTATTATTGCACGCCTTCCTCAAGCATTGTTTCAAGAATTTATTGCAAGAATGGCATCACCAGGTGCAGGTGGTTTGGTGATGTTTTTGATTGAAATAATCTTCTTGCTTCTTGTAATCGGAGCTGCAATTCTTCTTGTACAAGGTACTCGTAAAATTCCAGTTCAATATGTTAAGAGAGTAGAAGGGAGCCGTCAGTATGAAGGCCCTAGAAAATACATCCCATTGAAAGTAAATGCAGCAAACGTAATGCCTATCATTTTCGCTCAGGCTATTATGTTTATACCAATTGCAATCATAGGTTTCTCTCAAGTTGCTAATGCTAGTGGTGTTGCTCGTGATTTAGTAGATCATACGAGTATATTATACAATGTGATATTTGCTGTTATGGTTGTATTTTTTACATACTTCTACACAGCTATCACTGTTAATCCAAAGCAGATGAGTGACGATTTAATGAGAAGTAATGGTTTTGTTCCTGGTATCAAGCCTGGTAAAGCAACAACAGAGTATATTGACGAAATTATGTCACGTATTACTTTGCCTGGTGCTTTATTCCTTGCTTTAATTGCTATTCTTCCAGCTTTTGCCGGAATGTTTGGTATTAAAGAAGGCTTCGCTCAGTTCTTTGGTGGTACATCTCTTTTGATTCTTGTTGGTGTAGTGTTAGACACATTGCAACAAGTAGAGAGTCATCTTATGATGCGTCACTATGATGGATTGATGAATTCAGGAAGAATAAAAGGACGTGTTGGAGGCGTCTCTGCATATTAAGAATGATTTTTCTTAAAACAGAAGATGAAATTGAGCAACTTCGTGCAAGCAATCAGCTTGTTGGCAGAACACTTGCAGAAGTTGCAAAATTAATCGAACCAGGTGTTACAACCATACAGCTCGATAAAGTAGCAGAAGAGTTCATTAGAGATAATGGTGCAATTCCTACTTTCAAAGGTTTTAAGAATCATTTAGGAATACCTTTCACAGGAAGTCTTTGTACTTCAGTGAATGATGAAGTTGTTCATGGCATTCCTAATGATGTTCCGCTAAAGGATGGTGATATTGTATCTGTTGATTGTGGAACTTTACTGAATGGTTTTTGTGGCGATTCTGCCTACACTTTTTGCGTAGGAGAAGTAGATGAGACAGTTAAGCAGCTTTTAAGAATAACAGAAGCATCTCTATTGAAAGGTATTGAAACAGCTGTTGTTGGAAAAAGGATTGGTGATATAGGTTATACTATTCAGCAATTTTGTGAGTCGGAGTCTTATGGAGTTGTTAGAGAATTTGTAGGTCATGGAATTGGTCGTGATATGCACGAAGATCCTCAGGTACCAAATTATGGTAGAAGAGGAACGGGTCCTTTGTTAAAACGAGGATTGTGTCTTTCGATAGAACCCATGATAACACAAGGTAAACGCGAAATCTTTATGGATAAAGATGGTTGGACAGTGAAAACGGTCGATGGCTTACCCGCCGCTCATTTTGAGCATACTATTGCTGTAGCAGCCGGTAAATCGGAGATACTTTCAACGTTCGAATATGTTGAAGAAGTTTTAAGAAATAAATTAAAATAATATATGGCAAAACAGTCTGCAATAGAACAAGATGGTGTAATTCTTGAAGCATTATCTAACGCTATGTTTAGAGTAGAGTTAGAGAATGGTCATCCAATTACAGCGCATATCTCTGGTAAGATGCGAATGCATTACATTAAGATTTTACCAGGTGATAGAGTAAGAGTTGAAATGTCTCCTTACGATTTATCTAAGGGGAGAATTGTATTTAGATATAAATAATATTAGTGATATGAAAGTTAGAGCATCTATAAAAAAACGTACGCCTGAATGCAAGATCGTGAGACGTAAAGGCCGTTTGTATGTTATTAATAAAAAGGATCCTAAGTTTAAACAACGTCAAGGATAATTTTTTATTTGTTAAAAAAATAATTGAGTATATGGCTATAAGAATAGTTGGTGTAGATTTACCTCAAAATAAAAGGGGTGAGATTGCGTTAACCTACGTATTTGGTATTGGACGCAGTAATTCGGTTAAGATTCTAAATCTTGCTGGTGTTGATAAAGATCTTAAAGTAAAAGATTGGACAGATGACCAGGCAGCAAAGATTCGTGAAATAATCGGAGAAAATTTTAAAGTAGAGGGTGATCTTCGTTCTGAAGTTCAACTTAACATTAAACGATTAATGGACATCGGTTGTTACCGTGGAGTTCGTCATCGTGTAGGTTTACCTTTACGCGGTCAGTGTACAAAGAACAATGCCCGAACACGTAAGGGAAGAAAGAAAACAGTTGCTAATAAGAAAAAAGCTACTAAATAATAATTGTTGATATGGCAAAAAAAACAGTCGCAGCAAAAAAGAGAAATGTAAAAATTGATGCAAACGGACAACTTCATGTTCATTCATCTTTTAATAACATCATCGTTTCTCTAGCAAATAGTGAAGGTCAAGTTATTTCTTGGTCTTCAGCAGGTAAGATGGGATTTAGAGGTTCAAAAAAGAATACTCCTTACGCAGCTCAAATGGCTGCACAAGATTGTGCTAAGGTAGCTTATGATCTTGGATTAAGAAAAGTTAAAGCTTATGTTAAAGGACCAGGTAATGGTCGTGAGTCTGCAATCAGAAATATTCATGCATCTGGAATAGAGGTGACTGAAATTATTGATGTAACTCCATTACCCCATAATGGTTGTCGTCCTCCAAAAAGAAGGAGAGTATAGTTTTAATATATATTAAATGAGTCATCGTTTTAGTTATGGATTACATTTTTAATTTATGTCGTCATGGCTATAACAACATTAGATTCATAATAACAATTTAATAAAAATAAAATGGCTAGATATACTGGACCAAAATCAAAAATAGCACGTAAATTTGGAGAGGCTATATTTGGAGCTGATAAAGTTCTTTCTAAGAAAAATTATCCTCCAGGTCAACACGGCAATTCAAGAAGAAAAAAAGTATCTGAATATGGTGTGATGCTTGCTGAGAAGCAAAAAGCAAAATATACTTACGGAGTATTAGAAAAACAATTCCGTAACCTATTCAAAAAAGCCGATAGTTCTAATGGAATTACAGGTGAGATCTTATTGCAGTCTTTAGAGTGTCGTTTAGATAATGTTGTATTCCGTTTAGGTATTTCTTCTACACGTTCTGGAGCTCGTCAATTGGTGTCTCATAGACACATCATTGTAGATGGAGAGATCGTAAACATCCCTTCTTATTCTGTAAAACCAGGACAAATAGTAGGTGTTCGTTTGAAATCTAAATCTTTGGAAGTTATTGATAATGCTTTAGCTGGATTTAATCACAGCAAATATCCATGGTTGGAGTGGGATGATACTACTAAATCTGGTAAATTCCTTCACATTCCAGAGAGAACAGATATTCCCGAGAATATTAAAGAACAGTTGATCGTTGAGTTGTACTCTAAATAATAATTAATTTCATGGCGATATTAGCATTTCAAAAACCTGAGAAAGTATTGATGTTAGAGGCTGATGCGAAGTTTGGTAAATTCGAATTTCGTCCATTAGAGCCTGGTTTCGGTATTACCGTTGGTAATGCTTTGCGTCGTATTCTTCTTTCTTCACTAGAAGGTTATGCCATCACCACCGTAAAGATCGAAGGTGTTGAGCATGAGTTTTCTGTCATACCAGGAGTTAAGGAGGATGTTACCAACATCATCTTAAATCTTAAAAAGGTAAGATTTAAGCAAGTAGTAGAAGAATTCGAAAATGAGAAAGTAAGTATTACGATTGAGAATTCGAGTGAATTTTTGGCGGGTGATATAGGTAAGTATTTGATTGGATTTGAAGTGTTAAATCCTGAACTAGTTATTTGCCATTTAGATTCACAAGCTACGCTTCAAATTGATATAACGATCAATAAAGGTCGTGGTTATGTTCCTTCAGAGGAGAACCGCGAGTATTGTACAGATGTAAATACTTTACCTATTGATTCTATTTACACCCCGATACGTAATGTAAAATATGAGGTTGAGAATTTCCGTGTTGAGCAAAAGACGGATTATGAGAAACTTATATTAGAAGTTACTACGGATGGTTCCATACATCCAAAAGATGCACTTAAGGATGCCGCAAAAATTTTAATTTATCATTTCATGTTATTTTCTGACGAGAAGATTATGTTGGAGAGCAATGAGATTGATGGTAATGAGGAATTTGATGAAGAAGTTCTTCATATGCGTCAGTTATTGAAAACTAAACTTATTGACATGGATCTTTCTGTTCGTGCCCTCAATTGTTTGAAGGCAGCCGACGTAGAGACATTAGGTGAGTTGATTCAATTCAATAAAACTGATTTGCTTAAGTTTAGAAATTTTGGTAAGAAATCGCTTACTGAGCTTGATGATTTGCTAGAAAGTCTGAATCTATCGTTTGGAACCGACATCTCTAAATATAAATTAGATAAAGAATAAAAAATGAGACATAATAAAAAATTTAACCACTTGGGTCGCACTGCTACTCATAGAAAGGCAATGTTGTCTAACATGGCGGTTTCTTTGATCATGCACAAAAGAATCACTACGACTACAGCTAAGGCTAAAGCTCTTAAGAAATATATAGAGCCTCTATTGACTAGATCTAAAAATGATACGACTAATTCTCGTCGTGTTGTATTTAGTTTTTTGCAAGATAAATTCGCAGTTACCGAATTATTCAAAGAAATTTCACTTAAGATTGCAGATCGTCCAGGCGGATACACACGTATCATTCGTACAGGACACCGTTTAGGTGATAATGCCGAGATGTGTTTTATTGAGCTAGTAGATTATGATGAAAATATGATGACTGAAAAAGCTACTAAGAAAACACGTACACGTCGTTCTAAGAAAGCTACATCAACTAAAACTACTCCAGCTGCAGCACCAGAAGCTGCAACAGAAGAAGCGTAGTAATTACTTGATTCAAAATATAAAGGCTGTAACATCTGTTACAGCCTTTTTTGTTTTAGGGCTTCAGCCCCCCATTTGTTCGTTCTTTGCGCCTTTTTGTAATAGTAAGATT
>JAQWAN010000227.1 GCA_028707655.1 Bacteroidaceae bacterium | reverse complement strand
TTCAATAGCTTCAGCTGCTTGAGCGTCATCATCCATCTCGATAAAACCGAAACCTTTAGATCTACCTGTTTCACGATCTGTAATAACTTTAATTGATGTTACTGTTCCGTACTCTTCAAAGAGTGGTTGTAAATCATTTTCACGAACCTCAAAATTGAGGTTACCTACATAAATATTCATACCTTACTTAACTTGATAAATTAAAAGAAAATTAGAAACACTTTCAGTGTCGATAATTACTGTAGTAAATGTTGGGAATGTCAAACGTTAAAGCAAGACAAAAAAAACAATGAGAACAACAAGAACAAACTACCTTAGTGAAATCCTCCGCAAGATACAGCTTTATTTTTAATTGCAAAGGAATTAAATGTTTATTTTCTAGGAAACCCAATATATAACCATTTTTCCACTAAAAAGTGCCAATTTATTGGCAAGATAGAAATTTTTCACGTTTTTTATAAGAAATAAAGAGGCAACCACTTTCTTTTAGTCTCAGCTTTATTCTATACAAAAAGAACAGAATAATGGATTTATAATATAGAGAAATAGAGAGCAAATTAATACAACGCTTTATTTCGAGCAAAAACAAAGCTCTATTTTACGTCAGAATATAGGTAGTTTTAGGGTTAAAAACAGATATCTTTTACACCACATATAGCTATTTTTAAAGTAAAATGGTGCTGTATTTTTGGAGATGTTTATCTTAGCTGTGTTTTTGACTAAATATAGGTGGTTTTGTGCTCTAGAGGATTAGAGCTCTTTCTCGGTTTTTTGGATGTGCACAACGCGCTGAGGGAAAGGAATAGCAATACCTTCTTGGCGGAATCTATTAAAAAGATCGTGACGAAGTTGACTTTTAATCTTTTCAACACGAAAAACGTTCTCGCACCAGAAATAGACCGTAAATAGCAAAGAGGAATCGCCAAAATCATTGAAACGCACAAAGGGTTCTGGTGCAAGGAGTACACCCTGTTGCTGTACACAGACCTCTTTCATCACCGCCATCACCTTATCTATATCCGAAGAATAATCTACCCCTACACTCACTTCAAAACGAGCAGAAGAGATGGAATGTGTCCAGTTAATCAATTCATTTTTGGTCAGCTGTGTGTTGGGTAAAAGCATAAACTTATCATCGCGAGTGAGCACCAATGTGGTACGGAGGTTTATCTCTCGAACTTCGCACACCAAACCGTTCACATCAATCACATCGTTTACTTTTACGGAAGAATCAACGAGTAAGATGATACCCGAGACAAAATCGCCAAACAGATTTTGTAGACCTAGACCAACCCCTACCAATAAGGCAGCAGAACCTGCTAGTATTATTTTAAGGTCAAAACCTAAATCCTCCATTATCCACCCAAAAGCAATGACAATAATAATATAGCGAATAAGATTATTGAGGGAGTATTTTTTACCGATGTCAAGACGCTTAGAGCGGTAGATGCCCTTCTTTACTAAATAGAGTAAGAAAATGGTTACCATAATAGCAACCGCTAGCTCAACTAGTGTTAGAACTGTGAAATTAAGACTATCGCCTAATTTCAAAATAGAATAGCTCAATATATCGTTTAGTTCCGTTTTTCCTTTCATCTATGGCATCAATAAGTGCGTTAAATGTACTCATATTTCATACTTCTTCAAAATATTTCTATAAAAATATCCACTTTCGTTCAATATTTTATCACTATATTGTGGGCTTTACTGAAGAATTACAGAGTAAACAAAATCAATTAAACCCTAATAAAATGAACAAAAATATATTATTTGAACCCTATAACTTAAATGGATTAGAATTAAAAAACAGAGTGGTTATGGCTCCTATGACACGTTGCCGGTCCGATAATGCCGAGACAAAAGCTACTGCATTAACGGCTCTCTATTACAGACAACGTGCCTCGGCAGGTCTTCTCATCACAGAGGGAACCTACGTAAATCGCATGGCAGTGGGAAGCATTAATGTACCGGCCATCTATACCAAAGCACAAGTGCAGGGCTGGAAACTGGTCACTACGGCTGTACACAACGAGGGTGGTAAGATTTTTGCACAACTTTGGCACGTAGGACGATTGTCGCACCCCGATTTACTAGATGGGAAGCATCCTTTGGCTCCTACTGCTCTTAATCCGCTAGCAGATATTTTTACGGCAGAGGGCTTTAAACCCTCCATGGAAGCAAAGGAGATGACACTAGAGGATATACAACAAACAATCAACGATTTTAAACAAGCGGCAATAAATGCCATGGAGGCTGGATTTGATGGTATAGAGATACATGCTGCTAATGGCTATCTACTCCACCAGTTCTTTAATCTATATTCTAATAAACGACAAGATAAATATGGTGGCTCTATTGAAAACCGGGCACGTATCTTATTGGATATCTTAGACGAGATTAATGGCGTTATGGATAGTAAACGGGTGGGCGTACGATTAAATCCTTCATTGCACGATATGCAGGGAATGATGTTAGATGGCGAATCGGTGGAGGTACACGACTATATCGTATCAAAACTAAATAAATACAACTTAGCTTATCTGCACCTAACGGAACCGTTTACCGATGTTTCAAAAAATCCATTGGCTATTCAACAGGTGGCAAAACACTACCGTTCGATGTTTAAAGGTACACTTATTATTAATCGTAAGTTTGATAAAGAACTGGCTACACAGGTGCTGAACGATAACGAGGCGGATTTGGTTGCTTTTGGGTCGCCATTTATTGCAAACCCAGATTTGGTGGAACGTTTCAGAGTGAATGCACCCATGAATACACCCGATCCATCTACTTATTACACACCTGGAGCAAAAGGATACACGGACTACCCTACTTTGCACGAGTAAGTTTTAATATAGACTATTCTACAATAAAATAAGAAAGGCTACCCGAATTATTCGGATAGCCTTTCTTGCGATTATAGATCCAACAATCAATTATATTCTGACCAGCTCTTTATATCTATCTCTTCTATATCAATGGTACAGAATGCATTAATAAAGGCTTGTGCTAACCTGGAATTAGTAATAAGCGGTATGTTTAAATCGATAGCCGCTCTACGAATACTATACCCATTGGTTAACTCACCTGGCGTTAGATTCTTAGGAACATTCAACACCAAATCGATATCCTTACTACGCATTAAATCGAGGGCTTGTGGTTGTTTATCATCACTTGGCCAATAGACCTTCGTGTTAGGTATCTTGTTATCGTCTAGATAGCGAGAAGTACCACTAGTTGCATAGATAACATACCCCTTCTCATGTAGTAATTGTGCTGTTTCTAGCATAAGGGCCTTCTGTTTAGCGGTTCCAGTGGATAGAAGAACTCCTTTCTTAGGAATACGTAATCCTACGGATAACATCGCCTTTAAGATGGCATAAGAGGTGTCGTTTCCAATACAACCTACCTCGCCAGTAGACGACATATCTACGCCTAACACGGGGTCGGCTTTCTGTAAGCGGTTGAACGAGAACTGGGAGGCTTTGATACCTACATAGTCGAGGTCGAACAGACTC
>JAQWAN010000226.1 GCA_028707655.1 Bacteroidaceae bacterium | reverse complement strand
GTAAAGAGATAAGCATCTTGTTTTGCGATCTTATCTATCTGTAAGATACGTGTCAACTCCTCGATGAGTTCGTAGAGTGGCATCATGCGGAGTTGTTGTAGTTGGGTTACAATCTCTTCTGGTAGATAGTTTTCGCAATTGCTTAGAATCTCCTCTAACGACAAGTCTTGTTGTAGACTTTTCTGTTGATACGCTTTAGCAAGCTCAGCTTTATAGAGCGGATTGCTAGGCTCGTTGAGATAGGAGAGTGTTGTAATCAATAATTGGATAGCCGATGAGCTGCTTAATTGGAAAGCTTCGTCGGATACAATATGATAGGTGGTGTTTTCTTCAAAATAATTAGCAATAGTGGGAATACTCTTATTCTTACGTATTAAGATGCATATGTCTGCTGTCTTCACACCGGCTTGTTGTAGCTCATCTACAGCCACAACTAGTTCCTCAAGCATCTGCAGGTTATAACTATCCTTTTCATTGGGGTCGGATAGGATGTAGTCGACCTTTACATAGCCTAGCTCCTCCTTTTTTAGTGTTTGTTGCACCACATCTTCATAGGCCTTATCGAGGTTACATAGCTCTGTTTGATAGCTCTCTTTGTATTGTTGGCTCAGTATATTCCGCATTTGTACAAACACCTCATTGTTGAAATGTACAATATTTGCTTCGCTTCGACGGTTGGTGTCTAGTTGTTTCACTTCGATAGGAAAAGCATTACCGATAGTACCCTCTAGGTTGTTGAGGATATTCCAGTCGGCATTTCTCCATCGGTAGATCGATTGTTTTACATCTCCAACAATCAAGCTGTTGGCTCCTTGCGATAAGCCCTCGAGCAATAAGAGTTTAAAGCAGTCCCACTGTAGATTGGAGGTGTCTTGAAACTCATCAATCATGATGTGCTGAATGTTAGAACCTATCTTCTCAAAGATAAAAGCGGGGTCGCCTTGACTGAGTTTGCTCAACAATGTGTTAGCATTGGCAAGCAAGAATCGTCCTTTTTCTTTGTTTTGATGGTTTACCTCTTCGTCAATATTGTTGAGTAGACGTAGCTTGTTGATATGTTTAAGGGATAGGAGACAAGAGTTGCTGAGCATAAAGAGGGTGTGGCGTTCTGATTCGGCCAGTTGTAGCAGCGGTAATAGCTGACTGTCTACCAGTGACAAGATTTCCTCTGCACGCAACGACTTTTTGGGTACCCATTTTTCTGGTTTTTCCATGGCATCTAGCACACGTTTACCCGCAATCTTATCGCTGATATCGCCCTTCTCCAGCTTTATGAAATAACCAGCTACACCGCTATTGCCATAGGCAAAATTTTCAATTGCCAGACTATTGGTTGCCAAGATTGCTAGAAACTGTGTTCCATAGGCTTTCATCTTTTCTAAAGCACTGTGCTGAATGCTTCGGATTTGTTTGATGTAGTTCTCAATGAGTTTTGGTACCAATAATTTTTTATGTACCTCTTCTCCCTTTTCTATGTATTGCTCATTGAAGATATGTTGTGCAAATTGTTTAACGGCATCTGAAATATTCCATTTGTGGTCGCTCTGTATCTGCTCCTCGATAAACTCAGTCAACCATGCCATTAGTTGGGCCTGTGCATCTAATTTCTCAATCATAACATCTACCGCATCACTCAAGACGGTGGCCATATCTAGTTCGATGTTTAGATTAGCGCCTAGTTCGAGCTCATGTGCTAGGTTGCGCACAATAGATTGAAAAAAGGAATCAATGGTCTCTACTCTAAACTGTCCATAATCGTGAATAATATATTGTAATGCTTTCTCTGCATTTAATCGAATCTGCTCTTCACTCAGTTTGCTGTTACTACGTATGGCCTCAAAATAGGGAGCCGAGAGTGGGTCTTTTGTGCTAATGCCATATAACTGACTAAGGATACGTTCTTTCATCTCTGCTGTTGCTTTGTTTGTAAAGGTTACAGCTAAGATGGAACGATAGGCTTTGGGGGCGTCTATGAGTAGTTTGATATATTCTACAGCTAGTGTAAAGGTTTTACCAGAACCTGCTGAGGCCTTGTAAACGAGCAGCTTTGATACATTCTTCATGTTAATTCTCTTGTGTATAGGGACAAAGGTACAACTTTACGCAAAGAATACAACGATGGGCGTAAAAGTTAGATAAAGAAATTGTGTTAAATAGATAATCCCTAAAATTTAGGGTTGAAATGCTATATTTCTTTAAATGTAGTAGAAATAATATTAAATACACCCTTTTATCTTTTAATACTGTGCTATTTAGTTGCCTCTTGTTGTTAGAATGTCCACCTTTGTCTTATTAAAAGTAATAGATATGAAACCTAATACAATCCAAGCCGTTTTTTTTGATTTTGATGGAGTAGTAATGAACACAGAGCCACAGTATACCTCTTTTTGGCAGGAAGTGGGACGTGATTATTTTCCTGATTCACCTAATTGGGCGGTAGAAATAAAGGGACAGACACTGGTACAGATTTTTGATCTTTATTTTAAAGACCAAACGGAGGTACAGCAGTCCATTGTTGAGAAATTAAAATCATTTGAATTGCAAATGACTTTTGACTATGTGCCTGGCTTCTTATCCTTTATTGTTGATCTGCATAAATACCATATAAAGACAGCAGTGGTAACGAGTAGCAATGATGCTAAGATGGCACATGTGTATCGGATGCATCCACAGTTTAAGTCGATGTTTGATGTTATAGTAACAGCCGACCAAATTGAACAGTCGAAACCAGACCCCGCATGCTATTTATCTGCAGCGGATAAGGTGCATGTTTCTCCTGAAAATAGTGTTGTCTTTGAAGATTCTCACCATGGCATAACTGCAGGAAAAGCAGCTGGAGCACAGGTGATTGGATTGGCTACGACACATCCAGCGAGTGATTTAGAGAAGTTCGTTAACCCTATAATACGCGATTTTGTAGCATTCTCTTATCCTAAGATGATAGAACTGTTGGGATAATTTGTATCCAAATGTTTTTATTGTTGGATAGAATGCTTTAACTTTGCGCCGTTTTTTAATACAAAAAAGATATGGCAGGATATATTTCTGACGATACACGAAAAGTGACGACTCATCGCTTATATGAGATGAAGCAACGTAAAGAGAAAATCTCTATGTTGACGTCGTATGACTATACAACCGCACAAATTGTTGATGGAGCGGGTATAGATGTTATTTTAGTAGGTGACTCTGCATCCAATGTGATGGCTGGTAATACAACCACATTACCTATTACACTGAATCAAATGATTTATCATGGTAAATCGGTGATGCGTGGTGTAAAAAGAGCGTTGGTAGTAATTGATATGCCTTTTGGGTCGTATCAAGGTAATCCATTAGAAGGGGTTGCTTCTGCTATCCGTATTATGAAAGAGTCGCATGCCGATTCTTTGAAACTGGAGGGTGGAGAAGAGATCATTGAGACGGTAAAACGTATCATTGATGCAGGTATTCCTTTGATGGGACATCTCGGTTTGATGCCACAATCTATCAATAAGTTTGGTACCTATACGGTGCGTGCTAAA
>JAQWAN010000225.1 GCA_028707655.1 Bacteroidaceae bacterium | reverse complement strand
GGCTGAACAGCGCTGTTTCTTGTCGTATGCGAAGTGTCGTTTCAAATATGGGAAAACAGAATTTAGTAACCCTAGTTGTTTTATAGCGGATATTGACAGTCGCTATATTCAGCCCTCAGCACCTGCTGGGTTTAAACGAGCAGAGACAGCCTCTCGCTCTTTTGGTAGTAAAAAAAGTGCTACACCTCTTTTTGAAAAGTCGTTACCCCCTCGTTTTAAGAAGGTTGCAACCACCTCGAGAACCACCGCGTTGCCTAAGGGAGATGTGGAACAGCAATCCGGTATTGTGGTTGGTCAAGTAATTGAACATGAGCGGTTTGGACTAGGCGATGTGCTTAAAGTGGAGGGAACCGATGAAAATAGAAAAGCAACCATAGCTTTCCGAAATGTAGGTACAAAACAGTTATTGCTAAAGTTTGCACGTTTTAAAATTATTGGATAATAATTATGATAGATTATAAAAAAATAGAGTCGCCTTGTTATGTGATGGAGGAGCAATTGCTTCGGAGAAACTTATCACTCATCCAGTCGGTTAGTCAACGAGCTGATGTAGATATTATTTTAGCTTTTAAGGCCTTTGCTTTGTGGAAACTGTTTCCCATTTTTAGAGAATATATAAGCAGCACAACAGCTAGTTCGCTATACGAGGCACGTTTAGCCGTAGAAGAATTTGGTGCAAAAGCACATACCTATTCACCTGCGTATACTGAAGAGGAGTTTCCTAGTATCCTGAAATGTAGTAGTCATATCTCCTTTAACTCGCTTTCGCAATATGAACGTTTCTACCCTATGGTACAAGAGGAGGGCGGCGTTAGTTGTGGACTGCGCATTAATCCCGAATATTCCGAGGTTTCCACCGCTTTATACAATCCATGTGCTCCTGGTACACGATTTGGTATTATGGCTAGCCAAATGCCCGAGCAGTTGCCAAATGGGGTAGAGGGCTTTCATTGCCATACACATTGTGAGTCCAACTCATACAATTTTGAGAAGACCCTACAGCATATTGAGGCGAAATTTGGAAAATGGTTGCCACAGTTAAAATGGATCAATTTTGGTGGCGGGCATTTGATGACGGAGCAATCGTACGATGTAGACCATTTAGTACAGCTGCTTCAACAATTCAAGCTGCGTTATCCCCATCTAAAGGTTATCCTTGAGCCTGGTTCAGCTTTTGCATGGCAGACCGGTGTACTGCTCTCTCGTGTTGTGGATATTGTGGAAAATAAAGGCATTCAGACCGCTATTTTAGATGTCAGTTTCACATGCCATATGCCAGATTGTTTAGAGATGCCTTATCAACCTGTTGTGCAAGGTGCAGAAAAGGGCAACAAGGGTTCTTTTGTTTATCGCTTAGGTGGTTATAGTTGTCTAAGTGGAGATGTGATGGGCGATTGGTCTTTCCCAGCTCCTTTATCTATTGGCGACCGAGTGGTTTTCGAAGATATGATGCATTACACAACGGTAAAAACAAATATGTTTAACGGAATTCACCATCCCTCCATTGCTCTATGGAGTGAAAAAGAGGAATGTTGTTATTTACGTCGTTTCTCCTATAAAGATTATCGAAACAGAATGTGTTGATAGACAATAGGATGTATGTTTTTTGCCCAAAAAGGCGATTTTTTTCCGTAATTTTTTTTGCAGCAAAAGAATAAAGCACTATATTTGCACACGCAATGCGAAAGTAGCTCAGTTGGTAGAGCATAACCTTGCCAAGGTTAGGGTCGCGGGTCCGAGTCCCGTCTTTCGCTCTGTTGTTACAATGTGTGCGCTACGTTAGCGAGATTATTCGTTGAAGCCCAGGTGGCGGAATGGTAGACGCGCTCGTTTCAGGTGCGGGTGATGAAAATCGTGCAAGTTCGAGTCTTGTTCTGGGTACATTGGTAACATCCTTTTTTGTATTAATAATGGAGAGGTGGCGGAATGGTAGACGCGCTACTTTGAGGGGGTAGTGACAGTATATGTCGTGGGAGTTCGAGTCTCCTTCTCTTCACTTTAATGCGGTAATAGCTCAGCTGGTAGAGCGTTGGCTTCCCAAGCCGAAGGTCACGAGTTCGAGTCTCGCTTACCGCTCTCATACATAAATCAATCATGTCATTTACAGCAACCAAAAAAGAATGGAGCGAAATCTATATTATTTTTCGGCTCTTATCCGAGGCTACTATATCTAGGTTTGTCTCCAAGGAGGAGGCGTACAAGCAAGCTCCAGTCGCTCTTTTGCAGCGAGAGGAGCACGATGGCACGCGCCAGTATATTATTGAAGAGGCGTATGTCCATATGGTTGGTGAAACGATTGATAAGCGGGTTAGTAGGGCCGCTTTTAAGGAGTGTGCTGCACAGATTTTAGCAGTAATGAAAGCATCTTCTGATGAAAATGTGCCTTCTACATCCTCTATTGAAGCCTTCTTGGATGAAGTTAACATCTTCAATCTAGAAGCGAAGACGGAAGATAGAACCGATTTCCATATTGCCCTCTATCAGGTTGATGCTCCTCTAATGGGTGTTTCTTCTCGCTCTAAGATAGGTAAACTTTATCCTCTATTAGATGGTGGACGAAGTGCTAATCTGAAATTCGAATTGGTGGGTAATAAATTCTCTGTTCCTACTGTTCAGAATATAAATGCGTTAGCAGGTGAAAATGGTGGTGTATTGGCCCGTATCCAGCAAATCCAATTGTTGGGTGGTGCACTTAAATATGCAGATGTAGCCGACCGTGTTTTTCGTTCCAATTTAAGTATGATCGATTTGCATTTTCCGCGACTATTGGCAGAGATGGTTCGTTTGATGCAGCTCACGGGCATTGTTCGTGTGAATGAACTGACCAAAGAATTAATAGCATTGAACCCCTTGAAGATTAACAATGAGTTAATCCAAAAACATAATTTTTACGAACACAAGATAAAAGATTTTTTATGGACTGTTGCTTTAGGAATGCGTCCTGCAAAGATCTATAGGGGAGAGGAAACCGCTATCGATGCTTTCTTACTACTCAATGGAGATGGTACACTTCAGTTTTATGAAAAAAGTAAGGCAGATCACTTCAAAAATTTCCTTTTTAATAATACACGTTTGGAGCATGGTACAACAGAAAAGGACAAATATGGTTTTCTAGAAAAAGAAAATGGCATTTACTATTTCAAGCTAAATGCTAAGCTTGGTTTAACAAAGCGATAAAAAACCTAAAACGGAACGATAAATCCGAGCGAACAGCTTCTGTTGGTAAGACAAAAAACAGTCCACTTAATGAGTATAGGTACGCTCTTTTCATCTGGTAGTCGTGACTACCTAATCGTTTCACCACGACTACCAATATGGTTCACCGTGACTACCAGATAAATCAATAGCTATTATTAACTACCCTTATTGCAGTTGATAAATAGGGATAGAGCTATACTACAATTAAAAAACAGGGATGCCTCATTTTGATGCATCCCTGTTTTAGTTTAAAGAATAATTTTTAAGACTTTTCCACTCCATCCATTTACGCTGGTAGTGGTTGCTTTATACGGTAGCAAAGAGATCTCTTCT
>JAQWAN010000224.1 GCA_028707655.1 Bacteroidaceae bacterium | reverse complement strand
GTGCTCTTCCGATCTCAACCACCAAGTTTGTGCCCAAAGGAGATTACTTGTTAGATGCTGTTACCATAAAGACAGATAATGAAGCCGTAAAGCCCTCTTCACTTCAGAATTATCTCCGGCAGATTCCAAATACCAAATGGTTTAATTTCATTAAGGTACCCGTCTATATCTATAATATGTCTGGTAATGACTCTACCAAATGGAACAATAAACTATTGCGTCGTTTAGGAGATGCTCCTATTATTTATAGTGAACAAGAAACAAAAGCTACGCAGCTCGAATTAAAAAAGGCCCTGCATAATAGAGGTTATATGGGAGCTACGGTAATTACCGACACCCTGATTCGTGGTAAAAAGCTTCGCTTAACCTATGCCATAAAAAGTGGTAAATCGTATCGATTGCGCTCCTTTCGGTATAGTGTTGCCGACCCAACCTTGTGTAACTATTTATTAAAAGATAGTGTACACTCTTTGATACGTACCAATATGCTGTTCGATGCCAATAAGCTAGATGCAGAGCGCAATAGGATAACCAACTATTTGCAACAACAGGGCTACTATAAGTTTAATAAAGAGTTTATTCATTTTGTAGCAGATACGGTGAGAAACACCTATTTAGTAGATCTTACGCTCGATATACTGCCCTATACAAAAGATGCAGAAGCAACGCCTACGTCGCATTATCAATATAAAGTGAGAGATGTTCATTTTATGACCGATTACGATTTGTTGCGTATGCCCGATGGTCTTCGGTTAGCCCCTAATATGTATTATAAAGGTTTTCCTTTTTATTATAAAGACAAGCTGTTTTTGCGTCCGCGTTTATTTGTGGATAATAACTTTATAAAACCTAATGCGTTTTATAACCAGCGACAACTGGCCAAGTCTTACTCCTCTTTTGCACGTTTGCGTGCGGTGCGTTATACCAACATTCGTTTTCAAGAGGTGCAAGATAATGACAGCACTAAATTAGATTGTTATGTGATGCTTACCGAGGGCAAAGCTAAGACATTATCGGCTGAGCTGGAGGGTACCAATTCGGCAGGCGATTTAGGTGCAGCTGTATCCTTAACCTATCAGCATCGTAATATTTTTCATGGTGCAGAGACCTTGACGTTGAAACTGCGTGGCGCATACGAGTCGATGTCTAATTTGCAAAACTATGAAGATAATAATTATACCGAGTATGGTGTAGAGGCTAGCTTAAAATTTCCCCGTTTCCTTTTTCCGTTTCTAACCTCCAATTTCCGTAGACGTATACAGGCCACCTCTGAGGTAATACTTAAATATAATGCGCAGTTTCGTCCCGAGTATGCTCGGACCATTGCATCTGCTGCATGGAGTTATAAGTGGAACAACCAGAGTAAGATAAAGCATCAAGTGGACCTAATCGACTTAGACTATGTTTATTTGCCCCGTATCTCTCAGCGTTTTAAAGAGAAATATCTAGATGTATTAACCAACTCCATTTTGCGTTATAACTACGAAAATTTATTGCTTATCAAATCGGGTTATACCTATACCTACAATAGTAGAGGTGGCTATTTAAGTAATAACATAATGGTTCCCAATTCCTACTCTATCCGTGCTCATTTTGAATCGGCTGGTAATGTTATTTATGCACTATCTAAACTGATTCATGAGCAACAAAATGATGAAGGGAAATATTCCATTATAAATGTGGCTTACGCGCAATATGTAAAGGGTGATCTATCGGTCACCAAGAATGTAGCTATTGATGATAGAAACACCTTGGTTTTCCATGCCGGCTTAGGTATTGCTTATCCCTATGGAAACTCCACGATATTACCCTTTGAGAAACGTTATTTTTCGGGAGGAGCCAATAGTGTTCGTGGATGGAGTGTACGTACATTAGGTCCTGGACATTATGTAGGCGACGATTCGAACATCGATTTTATGAACCAATCGGGCGATTTAAAGATCGACTTTAACATCGAGTATCGTACCCATCTTTTCTGGTTGCTGCATGGTGCCTTGTTTGTTGATGCAGGTAATATATGGACCATTAAGAACTATGCAGAACAGCCCGGTGGGCAATTTGTGGCGAACTCTTTTTATAAAGATTTTGCCGTATCGTATGGTATGGGATTTCGCTTTGATTTCGACTTTGTTGTGCTACGTTTTGATGGTGGTATGAAAGCTATTAATCCTATATATAGTAGTGGTGCAAATCGCTATCCTATTTTTCACCCCAATTTCTCGAGAGATTTTACCCTACATTTTGCAGTGGGTTATCCGTTTTAATTGGTCATTAAAGGTCTACCCCAAAAAAAAGCTCGTCTATACAAGTTAGCTAACTTATATAGACGAGCTTTTAGTAAAAGAGTGGTGATTATTTTATTGCAAAAGCACAATCAAGCATAGCTTGTTCTGCTTTTAACTTTCCTCTTTCATCTAAAGTGATCGTTAATTTTGAACCATCTTGTAAATAAAGATCGGCTGTGTTGTTATCATTAAGGGTAAGTAATGGAGCAGATACCTCATCGCCTTTTACACTCCATGTGTTTGTTGATTTGTTAAACAGTAGGTCGATACTTGCTGTTTCTCCCTTTTTAGAAATGGTGTACCCATCTTTCAAGGTAGTAACAAGGTAATCTCCCTTTTCTCCTTTTACCTCTTTCACCGTACCAATACTAGCAACAGGACTATCTCCTGTCCAAAACTCGATAGAGTTTAATACTAAGATATCTGCTAAATAGCAAACCGTGTAAACGGGAACTACGTTAAGTGCTAAGAACACAATTTCATTGGTGTATTTGTCACCTAAATTTGAGTTCCAGTCTTTTAGATTATTCCACAAACCAAAAGATCCAATGCATGAGCTGAAAAGTAAGCTACCAGACAACAGAATAACCCCAACAGATAATTTCATTTTTTTCATGGATATTTCATTTTTTTCGTTTAAAAATCAATAATTCAGAGCAAAAATAGAACTTATTTTTGATTTTAGTTCGCTTTTTCGAATAAAAAAGTGACAAATTCTAATTTGCCCTCATTTTTTTATACTTTTGCACGCTGATACATCTTACTGCATCCCCAATTATCTATGTGATATTTTAGAATTTATTATGAAGAAAGTTTTATTTTTTATTTTTACTGTTTTTTTAGTTGTTGAAGTTAGTACTGCCAATACGCTTGTTCCTTTGGCTAAGGTGGACACTACCACCTGTTTACGTAGTGATTCTGTTTTTGTTCGTTATTTACGCAAGGAGAAAATACAATTAACTTCTGACAATAATTTACAAATCTTCTCTTCGGCAAGAAACAAATTCACAGCACTTTTTAAAGATATAAAAGCAGCAAAAAAACATATTCATCTAGAATATTTTAATTTTAGAAATGACTCCATAGCCAATCTGTTATTTGAGATTTTAACATTGAAAGCAGAAGAGGGTGTTAAGGTTCGTGTTATTTTTGATGCCTTTGGCAATTCATCGAACAATAAGCCCCTAAAAAACAGCTTTTTAAAACGTCTCCGTCGCAAAGGCATTGAGATTTATAAATTCGACCCCATCGAT
>JAQWAN010000223.1 GCA_028707655.1 Bacteroidaceae bacterium | reverse complement strand
CACACTCTCTCCTACTGATTTTACACTGGTAACTTTTGTAGAGAGTAAAAATTTGATACCCTTCTTACTATAGGTCTCGCGCAATAAGGCAGATAGTTCTGCATCCATACCAGTAACAATCTCTGGCAGCATCTCTACTACAGTTATAGCAGTGCCCATGGCATTATAAAAAGCAGCAAGCTCCATACCAATCACTCCGCCACCCATTACTAGCAAAGAAGCCGGAACCTCTTTTGTGGATAAAGCCTCTTTATGTGTCCAATAGTCAACCTGGTCTAGTCCATCTATAGGTGGTATTGCAGTAGAGGAGCCCATACATAATAGTAACGATTTACAAGGATACGCTTGCTCATCACAAGTGATGAGATGTGGCGTACAAATCGTGGCCTCGCCGTTAACAATCTCAATCAAGGGGCTTTTTAGTTTTGCCTTTATACCGAGTACAAGCTTTCGGACCACCTTCGATTTTCTACCCATTATCTTAGAGAAATCAAAAGAGACCTCAGGGGTCACTATTCCATATTTTGAATTTAGCTTTGCACCCTCTAATAGTTTGGCAGAGAAGAGTAATGTTTTAGTAGGTATACATCCCTCATTTAGACAAACACCTCCCATATTCTCCTTCTCAAAAAGCACCACCGATTTACCCGCTTTCATTAACGACTCAGCAGCAGAATACCCTGCCGGTCCACCTCCAATAATTGCTACATCGTATTCCATACTACTTATTTAGTTTGTTTAAGATCAAAATCTACAAAAATAGACGCATTATATTTAAAAAGAGTTGCAAGAAAATCCTCCTCTCTAACTGGCATCAGCGCAAAATGATCTTTCTTACATTCAATTAAAATATACCTCATCAGATAAAATTTACCAACAGACATTCTTGTCTCACAAGAGATTGAGCTTATATCTGCAATATATATCTTTTTACTTGTTTGAAAACGTCCCTGCTTGATGGATAGATATCCATCACTAGAAATGGTATAAGACGTGTGGATAATACGCTCCACAATTAACAATACAAAGGCGCCAAAAAACAGCGATAAAAGCCCCTGTTTCATCCATAATGCGGCAAATGTGGCAGCTCCCAAAAGAAATAAGAATAAATAAGAAGTCCAAGGAATCTTCAATGCAAACGTTCTGTTCATAAAATTTTATTTGTCCGCAAGTTAATAAAAATATGAATTATCATTCTCAAAAAGAGTATTTAAAAACAAATTTCGTAAATTTGCAATTACTAAATATTTTAGTCATGATTAAAAAGTACGACTTTTTAGTAATTGGTTCGGGTATTGCCGGAATGAGTTACGCCCTGAAAGTAGCAAAGAAAGGCACAGTTGCCCTTATTTGCAAAACAGAATTGGAAGATGCTAATACCTTTTACGCTCAAGGAGGAGTAGCAACAGTTACCAATACATTAGTAGATAATTTCGAGAAACATATTGAAGACACCATGATAGCAGGTGATAGGATTAGTGATCGAAAAGCAGTAGAAAAAGTAGTAAGAGAAGCGCCGCAGCAGATACACGAGCTAATCAATTGGGGAGTTAACTTTGATAAAAATGAAAAAGGAGACTTTGACCTTCATCGAGAGGGGGGACATTCTGAATTCAGAATTCTACATCACCAAGACAACACGGGAGCAGAGATACAAGATAGTTTGATTGAAGCATTGAAACAACATGAAAATATCACCATCTTTGAGAATCATTTTGCCATAGAGATTATAACACAACATCATCTAGGAATTAACGTTACGCGTCAAACACCGGACATCGAATGTTATGGAGCCTATATATTAGACATCAAAACAAATAATGTAGACACCTTCTTATCCAAAGTTACATTAGTAGCTACAGGAGGTATAGGCACCGTTTACACCACTACAACAAATCCGCTAGTGGCAACAGGAGATGGAATAGCCATGGTTTATAGAGCCAAAGGCACCGTAAAAGATATGGAGTTTGTACAATTCCATCCCACTGCACTCTATCACCCAGGAGATAGACCCAATTACTTAATCACCGAAGCAATGAGAGGATATGGTGGTATCCTACGCACAAAAGATGGGAAAGAGTTTATGCAGAAGTACGACAAACGATTATCCCTAGCTCCTAGAGATATTGTTGCACGGGCCATCGACAATGAAATGAAAACACGCGGAGACGATTTTGTCTGCCTTGATGTAACACATAAAGTGGCAGAAGAAACAAAAAAACACTTTCCCAATATCTACAAGAAATGCCTAAGCTTAGGTATTGACATCACAAAAGAATATATCCCTGTTGCTCCAGCAGCTCATTATCTATGTGGAGGAATAAAGGTTGACTTAGATGCTAGATCATCTATTAATCGTTTATATGCTGTGGGTGAATGTTCGTGCACGGGCTTACATGGTGGAAACCGTTTAGCTTCTAATTCACTTATTGAAGCTGTGGTATATGCAGATGCAGCAGCAAAACATAGTATCCATGCACTCCCATCGTTACAACTCAACAATGATGTGCCAGAATGGAACGACAAAGGAACCCACTCTAATGAAGAAATGGTACTTATCACACAGAGCATGAAAGAGATTGGACAAATCATGAGTAGCTATGTAGGAATTGTACGTAGTGACCTCCGATTGAAACGTGCTTGGGATCGTTTAGATATTATATATGAAGAAACGGAAGAACTATTCAAACGCTCTACGGCCTCAAAAGAAATTTGTGAATTGCGTAACATGGTTAATGTTGGCTATCTCATCATGCGTCAAGCAATGGAACGCAAAGAGAGTAGAGGACTTCATTATACTATTGATTATCCACATAAGAAATAAATATACGGCTACATAAAAAAAAGAGCTTACCCGAAAAGGATAAGCTTTTTTTATGTAGTTGTTCTTGTTTTAGTCTATTTGGCATAGGTATCTTCAAACATGCGACTACGCGCCAACATACAAGCGCCAACAGCGCCTGCTTTTTCTCTTAATTTTGAGGTGATAATAACAGAATCTTTATTGACCAAATTCAACGAATATTTACGCACAGCTGTTTTAATAGGTTGTGTTATATAATCGCCAGTAAGCGATAAGGTTCCCCCAATAATCACCAGCTCAGGATTAAAAATATTAATTAGTCCGGCAATCTGCTTGCCAAGTTTTTGGCCTATCTCCTCTACTATCTCAATACATAATAGGTCTTCTTTACTTATTGCTGTAATAATATCATCTAGGTCTAATTCATTGGCTTTCGTCTCTGGAGTAGCAACAATAGAACGTTCGCCACTACGCACACGCTCTAATAAAATACGATGTAACGCAGAACCAGATGTTTCGGTTTCTAAACAGCCCTTCTTTCCGCAATGGCAAATAATCTCATTGTCATAAGCAGGAATATGTCCAAACTCTCCTGCAAAACCAGATTTTCCATTGTATACCTTACCATCAATAATAATACCAATTCCTATTCCCCAACTTATATTTACATAAATAATATTCCGTTCGCCCTTTACACAGCCGCTCATAAATTCGCCATAGGTCATTGCACGGGTATCATTGTCTATGGTAACCCCATAACCTAAACGCTCCTC
>JAQWAN010000019.1 GCA_028707655.1 Bacteroidaceae bacterium | reverse complement strand
GGTCGTATTCGCAATATACCTCTACCACTTCACCTTCGTCGTTCTTTTTGCAACCTGTACATTTAATGATATATGCATTCTTTAAGCGTACCTCTTTTCCTGGAGTCATACGGAAATACTTTTTAGGAGCATCTTCCATAAAGTCTTCCTGTTCAATCCATAGTTCTTTACTGAACTCGATGGTATGAACGGCAGAGTTTTCCTCTTCAGGATTATTGATAGCCTCTAGCTCTTCTACCTTATCGTCAGGGTAATTTGTGATTATTAGTTTTAATGGATGTAGAACAGCAGAAACACGTGTGGCACGTTTGTTTAAGTCTTCTCTAACAGTTGATTCCAACAAAGAGATATCGTTTAACGCCTCTACCTTTGTGTAGCCAATGCGATTAATAAATGCACGGATGGACTCGGGTGAATAGCCTCTACGGCGATATCCACAGAGTGTAGGCATACGTGGATCATCCCAACCACTTACTAGTCCCTCTTTTACTAAAGCAAGTAATTTACGTTTGCTCATTACTGTATACGAAAGGTTCAAACGGTTAAATTCCATTTGACGTGGGCGATGGTCTTCTATATCTTTGTTCTCTTTAATCTCATCAATAAAATAATTATAAAGAGGACGATGTACCTCAAACTCAAGTGTACAGATAGAATGTGTTACTCCTTCAATATAATCGGATTGTCCATGTGCAAAATCGTACATTGGATAAGCTTTCCATTTGTCTCCAGTACGGTGATGTGGATGTTTTATTATGCGATAAATAAGTGGATCGCGGAAATGCATGTTTGGATGTTTCATGTCTATTTTTGCACGAAGAACCATAGATCCCTCTTCTGCCTCGCCACTATTCATTTTCTCAAAGAGTGCCAAACTCTCTTCAACCGGACGGTTGCGATAGGGACTATCTACACCAGCTCTTGTTGGCGTACCCTTCTGTTGTGCAATTAGTTCAGCTGATTGTTCATCGATATACGCTTTCTTTTCTTTTATCAAACGTACAGCAAAGTCCCATAATTGTTGAAAATAGTCAGATGCATAATATATATTTCCCCATTTGAAGCCTAACCATTGAATATCTTCTTTGATAGATTCAACATATTCGTTATCTTCTTTAATAGGATTTGTATCATCGAAACGTAGATTACATACGCCATTATATTCTTCGGCAAGTCCAAAGTTTAAGCAAAAAGCCTTGGCGTGTCCAATGTGTAAATAGCCATTAGGCTCAGGTGGAAAACGTGTCTGTAAACGTCCGTCATTTTTCCCTGCAGCTAAGTCTTTTTCTATAGCTGCCTCAATAAAGTTAACGGATCTTTTCTCCGTCGATTCTGTTGTATTATTAGTATCCATGACTTTTTCTTTTATAGATTGAAACGCAAAGTTAAGATTTTCTATCTTTATTGTGAGAATTTCATAAAAATATTCCTCTTTCTTTTGTTGCTTTTAATTATTATTATAGGTAAAAAAGGGAATAGATTCTTTTGAACTATTCCCTTTTCGTTGTTATGCTTTGTACGAGGTCTGTTTTTTTACTAACGTTCTACTACTATTGATTGACGTGCAGATAGGTGAATCTCTTTTCCTCCAACATTTACACGCTTATGTGTAAGGATATTCGTGAGTTCTTTGGCACCTTTCAAAATCTCTTGGTAACGAGCCGTAGGAATGGTTTGTGCTTTGTCTGTTCCGTTTAAGAACACAAGAACACTCTTTCCTTCAAAGCGACGAGCATAGACGTAAACGCCATGATAAGGCATAAAATGGAGCATGTCTCCTTTTGAAATCACTTGATTTCCTTTACGCCATTGCAATAGGTTTTGTAGATAATCAAACATGTCGTTTTGTGCCGCTGTACGTCCCTCCTTTGTAAAAGCAGAAATCGTATCATTGGGCCATCCACCAGGAAAATCTTTTCTTACATTTCCATCTGTTTTGCTCTTATTACCCGCCATTAGTATTTCGGTACCATAATATAACTGTGGAATACGGCGTGTGGTGAGTAGTAGTGCTAACGCCTGTTTGAGTGCTATGATATCTTTTTTTAATTTTTTGCTGTCCTTATCGCTTTTCAAGAAACGATCGGTGTCATGATTTTCAAGAAAAGCCATTACAGATAATGGGTTAGGGTAGAGATAATCGTATACAAAGGTGTTATAGACCCGGTTCATACCGTTCCACCAGCCGTCTGTTTGTTCGCGTACAGCGTTGTTTGCTTGTTCGTAGAAGGAAAAGTCCATCACCGTTTTAAGGTTACTATTAACTTGTGCTAATTTAGAATCTTTTTGCCATGTAGCTGTATAAGCTGGGTGAGTAACCCATGTTTCTCCCACTACATTGTAGTTTGGATATTCATCGTTAATCTCTTTCATCCAATCGGCCATTTTCTTGCCGTTAGCATAAGGATAGGTATCCATACGTATACCATCGATCCCTGCATATTCTTTCCACCAAATTCTTGTTTGTATCAAGTATCTCATCACGTGTGGATTCTTTTGATTTAGGTCGGGCATCGATTTAACAAACCATCCATCTTCCATCTCTGAGATGTCGGTTTTAGAAGCATACGGATCCACCGCTGGTGTTAGTTTGTAGGAGGTTTGTTTGCCGTAGTTAGGAGAATTAAACCAATCTTTCATCGGCACATCTTTGAGCCATTCGTGAAAGCTGCCACAGTGATTAAAGATCATGTCCATGATAACCTTCAATCCTTTTTTGTTGGCCTCGGCAATGAGTGCTTTGTATTCTTCGTTAGTTCCCAAACGTGGGTCTATCTTGTAGTAATTTGTGGTTGCATAGCCGTGGTATGAGCTTTGGTTACCCTCATCGGCCATGTTGTTTTCGAGTACTGGTGTGAACCAAAGCGCAGTTACTCCCAGGTCTGTAAAATAATCTAGATGTTTTTCAATACCTGCTAAATCTCCTCCGTGTCGTAGGCTAGGTTCGCTGCGGTCCATCTTATAGGTGTTTAAACCCTTTATCTGGTCATTAGCAGGGTTCCCATTCGAAAAACGGTCGGGCATCAACATGTAAAGTACGTCTGATGCATCGAAACTCATTTGTTCTTCGCCCTTCATACTCCGTTTTTTCAATTCATAAGGCATAACTTTTTTCTTTTTGCCTATTTTAAAACGTAAATCGAGTACGCCGGGTTTTGCTTCTTTGCTTATGTTGAGGTAAACAAATAGATAGTTTTTACTATCTGCTGGTACTACTTTCTCAATGGTTACACCCGGATAATCTAGAGATACAGTAGCTGTTGCTATTTGTTGGCCATAGACCATCAACTGTAGGGTTGGATTATGCATCCCAGCATACCAAAATGGAGGATCGATTTTATCTACCTTTACAGCAGCTGCAGAAAGAGTAGCAATCAATAATGTTGTCATTAGAAGCATCTTTTTCATAGTCATTTTAATTTTAGTGGTTAATTCTATGCTAAAATACAATTATCTTTTTTGATTGAATATGCTTTGTTCTAGTAAATTGATAATAACTTATGCAATCGTTTTCATAACCTCTATCTTTCCATCTTTAGAAGTCTTTTTTGCTCTGTTTCTGTCATCTAGTTACTACTTACTGTTGCTAATTTACTTGAAAAGGATAGACTTTTAGTTAGGTGCTTCTGTATTATTGATGCTACCTGTTTTTACTGTTATAGGGGGAGGCATCCCGTTCTAAGATTGCTAACCATCTGCTAGTCCCACTATTACCCCATAAAAAAAGAGGAGGTGTCCATTATAGACATCTCCTCTTTTATGTTATTTAGTACAGAGACTGTACTTCGTATGCGTTTTTGATTACATCAAGAATCCAAGTAGGATACCTGCAGCAACAGCCGAACCAATTACACCAGAAACATTAGGTCCCATGGCATGCATCAACAAGTAGTTTGTTGGGTCGTATTCTAGTCCCACAACTTGTGAGATACGAGCTGAATCGGGTACCGCTGATACACCAGCATTACCAATCAATGGATTAATCTTATTCTCTTTCTTCAAGAAGATATTGAAAATCTTAACGAATATTACACCAGATGTAGTGGCAATAACGAATGAGAAGGCACCCAAACCAAAGATTAACACAGAATCCCATGTTAAGAACTCAGAGGCTTGTGTAGAAGCACCTACTGTTACACCCAATAAGATTGTAATTACATCAATTAGCGGACCGCGAGCAGTCTCTGCTAAACGACGTGTTACACCGCTCTCTTTTAATAAGTTACCAAAGAATAGCATACCTAAAAGAGGTAAACCTGATGGAACTAAGAAGCAGGTTAATAACAATCCGATAATAGGGAATATCACTTTCTCCGTATGCGATACAGCGCGAGGAGGTTTCATGCGAATAACTCGCTCTTTGCTATTAGTTAGTAAACGCATAATAGGTGGTTGTATCACTGGTACCAAAGCCATGTAAGAATAGGCCGATACAGCAATAGCACCCATTAAGTTTGGCGCTAGCTTAGAGGATAGGAAGATAGCCGTAGGACCATCTGCACCACCAATAATACCAATTGCTCCCGCTTGACTAGGTTCAAAACCTAAAGCCAAAGCAATCATGTATGCACCAAAGATACCAAACTGAGCAGCTGCACCAATCAACATCAACTTAGGGTTGGAGATAAGTGCCGAGAAATCAGTCATAGCACCAATACCTAAGAAAATCAGTGGCGGATACCAGCCAGAAGTTACTCCTTGATATAAAATATTTAATACAGAACCTTGTTCATAGATTCCAACTTTTAAGCCTGCATCCATATTGAAAGGAATGTTACCAATTAAGATACCAAATCCAATCGGAATAAGAAGCATTGGCTCAAACTCTTTTTCTACTGCTAGGTAGATGAAAACCAATCCAATAAGTAACATAACCACATGTCCTGGTGTTGCGTTAGCAAAGCCAGTATAGCTCCAGAAATCTGCTAGATTGTTTCCAATAAATGATAGAAATTCTCCCATTTTATTCTATAATTAAAAGGTCTGTTCCTTCCATAACGGAATCTCCTTTGTTAACATTAATAGCTGTGATTGTGCCGTCTTTGTCTGCATTGATATTGTTTTCCATTTTCATGGCTTCTAGGATAAGAACCGTTTGTCCTCTCTTAACAACATCACCAACTGCTGCTTTTATATCTAGAACAACACCAGGAAGTGGTGATTTAACACCGCTTTTTCTACCTCCAGTTGCTGCAGCAGCTGCAGGTTTAGCAGCAGGTTTAGCAGCAGGTTTAGCCGCTGTTCTAGCTGCTGGTCTAGAAACAGTTACAGCTTCTTTAGCAGGCTTGTCTATTTCTACTTTAAAAGGAGTTCCATTTACCTCCACTTGTACTATATTATCATCGATGTCTCCAACAGCTACTTTGTATTGGTTTCCATTAATTTTATATTTATATTCTTTCATTGTTATTTCTTATAAGGATTAGACTTTTTGTTAGGGGTTTGACGTAGGCCATAGATCTTAGAGCTCCAAGGAGAGTAAGAACGTTTTACTTTGTTGATGGTTAGAATGGTTGATTCTATATCGTGTACATCGTTTTGCGCTTCGTGTAGTGCAGTAGCAATGGCCGCGAATACTTCACCTGGAATAGTAGCCAAATCTTCCTCTTTCTTGTGTCCAATTAAACCTGCAGAACGTAATGCTCTACGTTTGCTTAACTTTACAGAAAGGTTACCAATGGTTCTAAAAATCAAGTAAAGAAGTAATAATCCAGTGAAAACAACAGACATAGCCGTAATAGCCATTCCTACACCATCTTTATCATTTTTCTTAAAGTTATTCGCTTTAGCATTATGATCTTTTAAATCGTTAATAGAACCAGCTGTTACTTGGTTTGCTCTTGTTTTTCCTCTTACCTCAAAGTTATTTGCTTTCTCACTTATGCGAGCATACGATTCATTCTCGCCTAACGTGCTAGGAAGGGTCACTTCATCTAATAGTTGTCCTCCAGCATCTGCTAAGATAAGTCTATTACTACCTATTGTATCTAGTGAAAAGCTAGCATGTAACGCACCATGATATGGATTTGCATCCGCAAAGATGAGTATATGTTGTTTAGCTTGTATCATTGTACGTGTATCTCCTTTAGGAAACACATATGTAATAGTATCACCTTGAGCCGTAATCTTAGACAATTGATAGCCAGCAATATTTACACTCTTGTATGTTCTATTGACTAACTCAATCCAACCGTCGTGCATACCATACTCATCTAGATAGTTATCGGTGTTGTTCACCAAAACCTCGTTGATTAGTATTTTTGAATTACTATCTTGTTGTTTGCAAGAAGATAGACTCATCAGCAAGAAGGCAAGAAGGAACAGTCCTAATTTGCTTTTATTCATACTTTTGTTTATTTATATAGATTATAATGGAATATTGCCATGCTTTTTAGCAGGGTTTGTCAGTTTCTTTGTCTGTAATTGTTGTAGACCACGTATAATACGGAAACGTGTATTACGAGGCTCAATTACATCATCAATATATCCATATCTAGCTGCATTATAAGGATTAGCAAATAGTTTAGTGTATTCAGCTATTCCATCTTCAATAAATTTAGCAGGATCTTCTTTTGTCTTCGCTTCTTTAGCAAACAAAATGTTAGCAGCACCAGCAGCACCCATAACTGCAATCTCAGCAGTAGGCCATGCATAGTTTAAGTCACCACGTAATTGTTTACAGCTCATCACGATATGTGAACCACCATATGATTTACGGAGTGTGATAGTAATCTTAGGCACCGTTGCTTCGCAATATGCATACATCAACTTCGCACCGTTCAAGATAATTGCATTGTATTCTTGTCCTGTACCAGGTAAGAATCCAGGTACATCTACCAAAGTAACCAAAGGAATATTAAATGCATCGCAGAAACGAACAAAACGTGCACCTTTACGAGAAGCATTGCAATCGAGCACACCAGCATAACTAGATGGTTGGTTAGCTACAATACCAACAGATTGTCCGTTGAAACGTGCAAAACCAACAATGATGTTTGTTGCATATTGAGGTTGTACCTCTAAGAATTCACCATGATCCACAATACGTGTAATCACTTCGTGCATGTCATATGCTTTGTTTGGATTATCAGGGATAATCTCATTAAGTGAATCTTCTAAACGGTCGGTAGCATCGTCACACTCAACAAAAGGAGCCTCCTCCATATTGTTTTGAGGAAGGTAGCTTAATAACAAACGAATCATAGCTAAACCCTCTTCTTCTGTCTCTGCAGTAAAGTGTGTTACACCCGATTTAGTAGCGTGTACAGAAGCACCACCTAAATCCTCTTGTGTTACATCTTCACCCGTTACTGTTTTTACCACTTTTGGTCCAGTAAGGAACATATAAGAAGTTCCCTCCATCATCAAGGTAAAATCGGTCAATGCTGGAGAATAAACAGCACCACCAGCACAAGGGCCAAAGATACCCGAAATCTGAGGAATCACACCAGATGCCATCACATTACGTTGGAAAATCTCAGCATAACCAGATAGAGCATTGATACCCTCTTGGATACGTGCACCACCGGAATCGTTCAAACCGATACATGGAGCACCCATTTTCATGGCCATGTCCATTACTTTACATATTTTTTGTGCCATTGTCTCTGACAATGAACCACCAAACACAGTGAAATCTTGTGCGTATAGATAAATTAATCTACCCTCAATTGTTCCGTATCCAGTTACAACACCATCTCCTAAGATATGTTTTTTATCTTGTCCGAAATTGGTACATCTGTGTTTTACAAACATATCTAATTCTTCAAAGCTACCTTCGTCCAATAGCATGGCTATACGTTCTCTGGCGGTATATTTACCTTTTTGATGTTGTTTATCGATCGCTTTTTGACCACCACCCAAACGGGCTTCTTCACGCAGCTCAATAAGCTCTTTTACTTTGTTAAGTTGATTACTCATATAGTTATTATATTTATATTTTTTAGTGTTATCCTTCGCAGAGTTCCGTTAAAATACCAGCTGTAGATTTTGGATGTAAGAAAGCAATTCTTAATCCTTCAGCACCTTTTCTAGATGTCTTGTCGATTAAACGAATCTCTTTACTCTCCATTTCTGCTAGTGCATTAGCTACACCATCTTCTACTGCAAAAGCCAAGTGGTGAAGACCTACTCCCTTTTTATCAATAAATTTAGCGATAGCACTTTCTGGACTCGTAGGTTCCAAAAGTTCTAGTTTTACTTCTCCTACTTTAAGGAAAGCAGTTTTTACTTTTTGGTCCTCTACAACTTCGATGTTATAACATTTTAGACCTAACACGTTTTCAAAATAAGGCAGTGCCTCTTCAATGCTTTTTACGGCAATACCTAAGTGCTCGATATGCGAGATTTTCATGATTATATCAGATTTTTTATATAAAAACAATAGAATATACTCTCGCAAAGAAAAACATTTTAAGTAGAATAAAGAAATATTTCACTATTTAATTTTGTGGAATTTTGCTGAATCGTTAAACAAGTCAAAATTCTATTAGAAAACGGAAATTAAGCTGTCTGCCCGTAAGATAATTAGGTACAGCAGATTGTTGGTTTCTAATATCAGTTATCCAGTAATAAGAATTTACATTGTTAATGGAAAGGATATTAAATACATCCATACCCAACCAAATATTTTTTACATATTTAGAAAAGCCCAGTTGTATGTGTTTGTCTTCATTATTAACCAGTCGGTAAGACATACCGATGTCTACGCGTTTATAGGTAGGGGTACGATAGACACTCTCTTCTCGTCCTGTATGTGGAGGACCAAAAGGTAATCCTCCCGCCACACTTGCTTTTAGACTCATTTTCCAACGGTCGTTGTGTGCAAAATAATCGCTAAAGAAGAGAGAACAATTAAAACGTTGATCTGTTGGTCGTGGTAACCATTGGTTGTTTAATTTCTCCTCTGTTTTCATCAATGAAAAACTAATCCATGAATCGGTTTTAGGAACAAACTCGCCAAAGAGCTTTAGGTCGATACCTGCAGCGTATCCACTAGACAAATTTTGTCCGTAGTAGCGGATGCGTACATTGTCTACATTGTAGGGCACTAAATTGCTCAAGGCTTTATAATAAAGTTCAGCTGTTAGCTTAAAGGGTCTGTTCATCGCCTTGAACTTATAGTCGCCAGCTGCCACAAAATGAATGGAGCGCTGTGATTTGATTTGTTTGTTGAGTGTAACGGTTGTGTTTCTATTCACTGTTACCGTATCTCTAAATTCTTTGTAGAAAGGTGCTTGATAGTATACACCAGCAGCTAGTCGGAGGGTGAAGTTTTCATTGGCCTTTGGAATTAAAGAGATGGATGCCCGCGGACTAACAATCAGTTCTTTATTCCAGTCCCAATAGCTTGCTCTGATACCGGCATTGACCGTTACATATCCCCATTTAGAGGAAAAACGATAGGTGTCTTGCGTATAAAAGGAGTAGCGGTTACTCTTTATCTCATTCTTAGATGCAAGATTATAGATAAGTTTAATACCATCCGATTGGTAGGGTAGTGAATAGCCCGCTGAGTCTCTCATTTCCCACTCTCTGAGTTGGTCCTTGATCTTTTCTTTTTTTAGTTTTACGCCCCAGTCCACTTGATGTGCCCCCAATTTATGGTTACCCTTTACCGAGAAACTCATCACCGTTGCGTGTAGATAGTTGCGTGCATGCTCCATGTAGGTACCTACTCCCTCTGTTTGGTTTTGTGTGGTGGTTGCGTCATCGCTACTTGTTTCATCCAACGAATTTAACCAATATTCCCCCGTTATATCATAGGTCTCCTCCTCATTCGTCTTAAAGACAGAGGATTGAAGGGTTATTTGATGTGCTTTCCCAAAATGACGTGTAAGACTTAAAGCACCAAAATAGGTCTGAAATAGGTCCTTTTCTTTCCCGTCAAAATAGACCTTATATTCTTTTAGATTCTCTAGTGTACCAAACTGTGTGGTTCTATCTGCAGGCACAAAATCGTAGTTGTTTTGCGAGAGGTAGCCCATTGCATTAACCTCCCATCGTTGTGATGGTGTCCAACTGACATAGGTCTGATAATCTAAAAATTGTGGACTATATTCACCTTTTGTGTCTAGGCTACCTAGCAGATAGCGGCTTGTTTTATAACGCAAGCCACTGCTGATAGAGAAATGTTTGCGAGAGAGACCTATGTAAGCACTTCCTCCTAGTAGACTCCCTGCCACAGAAGCCTCCATGAGTTCTGGCTTTTTATAGGTGATATCTAATACTGACGACATTTTGTCTCCATATTTAGCTTCGTATCCACCTGCTGAAAAGCCAATTTTACCCACCATATCCGGGTTGATTATGCTTAATCCCTCCTGCTGTCCCGACCGGATAAGCAGTGGTCGGTAAATCTCAATGCCATTAATATAGACACTATTTTCGTCAAAGCTACCTCCTCTAACGTTATATTGTGAACTCAACTCGTTGGTAGAGCTCACGCCAGCCTGTGTGGCAATAAACGATTCAACACTACCACCAGAAGCATCTGGCATTAGTCGTGCATTTTTTAAATGTAGTTGTGAGGTAGACCCAGTCTGTCGCTTGCGTTCAGTTATGGTAACTCCCTCTAGTTGATAATCTAGGTCGGGGAGCGTAACATTTAAAACCACAACACCTTTGGGATTGCGCAGTAACTTTTTGCGTGTTTGATAACCTAACATCGAGTAGACCACCATCACACTATCTTTACTTGGAATGGTAAGTGAGTAACGACCACGTAGATTGGTTACTGTACCAATCAGCGTACCAGCGATATGCACATTGGCTATCTCCATTGGTGCACCCTTTTCATCACTAACAAGTCCTACAATTTTAGTCTTTGTTTGTGCGCACAATTGTGTGGCCATAACTATATATACGAGAAGTGCTCCAGCACATCGTTTCATTTTCATATGCAAATCTACTTGGTGTTATAGAATAAGACAACGTAAAAAGTGGGTTATACGTATATTTTTTCTGCTAATTTATTAAAAAATTTCCATCTAAAACGAAACCATCTACGTGTACTTGTCTGTTTTCCACCAAATTGGAAGATAAAATTACGGTAGGGATTTTTCCTAAAAGGGAGTCCAACATTCATAAATTCTACGTGACTAATATGCTCCTCTTTAGCTTGTTTTAAAATGCCCCAGACGGCTAATACGCCAGGGTAAACCGTATAATAGCGCTTGCTTAGTCCACTAGAAAACAGAACAGCCATCTCATTATCACTATAAACACAGACTGATCCTCCAATAATTTTCCCTTTGTATTTCACTAAGAAAGTTCGGAAAAGTGGTTTCACCTCTTCCATTTGATAGTAAGCCATAAAGAAAGATATATTAGGAAAATACTTCATCCATTTAGCGGAATAGTTATGCTTCAGCATCTTGTAAAAAGCTAAAATCTCCTCTAAATTTTTAGCCTCTTCGATGGTTGCTCCCTTTCGTAAGCCTTTTTGTATTTGTCGTTTGCGTGCATTGCTTATTCTATCCTGCCATTTGGGACTATGTACAGAATTTCGGATACGTAGCCAATCGATAGGGAAGTAATGGTTCTTTCTAAATGAGCCATAACCCCATAAGCCATTGGATAAGTTTCTGAACTCAATAACATTAGAAGTAGTGTTTAGCTCTTGTGTGAGATAGGTCAACATCTCTTGGAAGGTAGCTTCTCGCTGTTCTTCCTCAAAATATTCTCCAGTGTCGTATATCTCTAATCGATGATAGAGTGGATAACCAAAGAGGTAGGTAGAGGATATCCGTGTAGCCAACATCTTAGCTACAGGCTTATTTTTACGGTAGGCCACTAATAGAAGAGGTGCGTATCCCTCTGTTGCTTCGTATAGTCGAAACAACTCTGAGGAGTGAAAGGTATTCTTCCCAGGTAAAATGGGCAGATTCGCCCCCGAGGTATATGAAACTAATCGCAACGGATGCATAATGAGCAAATTTATTCTTTTTTTTCAAATTTTCAATGATTCAAGTCGTATATTTGTACAAATTATGCATTAATCCTAATCAAAGACCTATTCCGTATGAAAGATTTTAGTGATCTCATTCAGCATCGCCGTAGTATCCGAAAGTTTACTGCGCAAGAATTATCAGAAGATGAGGTGGTTACCTTGGTCAAAGCAGCATTGATGGCTCCCACCTCTAAACGTAGCAGCAGTTGGCAATTTATTCTTGTCGATGATAAAGCCCTTTTGCAAAAGATGTCACATCTTAAAGAGCAAGGAGCTTCTTTTTTGGCAGATGCAGCTTTAGCAGTGGTGGTTTTAGGCGATCCTTTGTTGAGCGATGTTTGGATAGAAGATGCTTCAGTAGCGTCTATCTATCTGCAGCTGCAAGCGGCCGACTTAGACCTTGGCAGTTGCTGGATACAAGTACGAGAACGAATGACGGGTGCTGGCACCCCTTCCGACGATTATTTGCACGACCTATTAGACCTTCCATTACAACTGCAAACGGTCTCTATTATAGCAATTGGGCATAAGGCTGTGGAGCCCGCTCCTTTTGATTTGGAACGTTTGAAATGGGAGAAAATTCATCTCAATAAATTTGGAGGTCAGGAGTGATGTCGATGGATACCTTAAATAAAATTGTATTTATTGGTGCTGGCAATCTAGCTACTAACCTTGCAACAGCACTGGTTGCTGCGGGTTGTTCTGTTACACAAGTCTTTAGCAGAACCACAGAATCGGCCGAAGCTTTAGCACAACGCGTAGGGGCTGCCTCTACTACCACATTAACTGCAATTGATAGCACAGCCGATTTATATATCGTGTCTTTAAAAGATAGCGCCTTAATAGCACGCCTGGATGAGATTGCTGCTATTCATCCTACCGGCTTTTTTGTACACACAGCAGGTAGCATAGCAATGGACATATGGGAGGATAAAGTGGCGCATTATGGGGTGTTTTATCCCATGCAGACTTTCTCTAAAGAGCGTCTAGTCGACTTTTCTGAGATTCCTCTGTTTTTGGAGGCAAGTGATGCAGCGCATCTCTTGTTATTGCAACAACTTGCACATCGTCTCACCAGTAAAGTCTATCTAGCCAATTCATTACAACGGAAATACCTGCATCTATCCGCCGTTTTTGCTTGTAATTTTGCCAATCAGATGTATGCTATCTCTGCGCATCTTTTGGAAAAGCATCAATTGCCTTTTGATGTGATGTTACCCTTGATAGATGAAACGGCTCGTAAGGTACATACCCTCTCTCCGCTTGCAGCACAGACTGGCCCTGCTGTTCGTTACGATGAGAATGTGATACAGATGCAATCTGCTTTACTGCAAGAGGAGCCATTATTACAAACTATTTATGAAAAGATGAGTCAACAGATTCATACCTCACATACCTCTACAGAAAAAAAATAAAATATGGGAGCAATCAATTATGACCTTTCTAAGATAAAAGCCATCATCTTTGATATAGATGGCGTTTTAAGTTGTGAAACCGTAGCCCTACAAGAGTCGGGTAATCCAATGCGTACGATAAATATAAAAGATGGTTACGCTCTACAATTGGCCGTGAAGCGTGGCTTTCATGTAGCTATTATCACCGGTGGACAATCAGAAGCCGTTCGTCAGCGTTACGAAGCTCTAGGTATTACGGATATCTATATGGGTGCCTCTATCAAGACCGACCCATTTGCTGAGCTCTTAACGCGTTACGGAGTCACCGCCGATGAAGTGCTCTATATGGGCGATGATATTCCCGATTATGAAGTAATGAAACAATGTGGTTTACCCTGTTGTCCTGCCGATGCAGCACCAGAGATAAAATCTATTTCTACTTATATCTCTCCTCGCAATGGTGGACAAGGTTGTGGACGAGATGTTATAGAACAAGTATTAAAGGCCCATGATAAATGGTTCTCTCTCCATGCCTTTGGTTGGTAAAACAAATCGTTAAATCTCTCACTTACTTAAAAACAACAATTATGAAAATGCTTCCAAATTTAGATAAATATACTGTTATTCTAGCCTCCAATTCTCCTCGTCGTCACGAGTTGCTAACTGGTTTAGGAATAGATTATAGTATTAAAGTGCTACCAGATATTGAAGAGACTTATCCCTCTTCTATGCCAGCAGCCGAGATCCCTTGTCACCTCTCTCGTCAGAAAGCCGCAGCCTATAGTTCAGAGATGCGTAAAGATGAGTTAATCATCACCGCCGATACCATTGTTTCTTGTCAAGGTACTGTTCTTGGCAAACCAACCGATATAGTGGAGGCCAAAGAGATGTTACATTTCTTATCGGGCAAGAAACATGAAGTAATTACAGGGGTTAGTCTTACCACAACCACTTTTCAGCAGACCTTTTCGGCTACTACCACTGTCTATTTTGATGCTCTTAGCGATGAGGTAATCGATTATTATGTAAACAATTTCCGACCATTCGACAAAGCTGGTGCATATGGCATTCAAGAGTGGATTGGTTATATGGGTATAAAACGTATTGAGGGGTCTTACTTTAATGTAATGGGACTCCCTGTTCAACAACTCTTTCAAGTATTAAAGGAAATCGATTAATTGGTTTCTTTTAATCGTTCTGCCATCTGACAACCCTGCTTGATACGGTCGGGCAGACCGATCCCTCCGCACATATTTCCACCAAGGATTAGCCCTGTATATTCCTGTTCAATGGCATGTATCGCCTCAAAACGTGCGCCGCTCGAAACATGATATTGCGGAATAGCTTTTTCGTGACGGAAAATCTGTATTAAATCGGGTACTAGCTCTTTGGGGAGTTGTAACATCTTATGCAGCTCCTTGCGCACTAGTTTTTCAATGGCCTTGTCACTCTCCTCACAGATAGCTGGATAACGTGTACCACCAATAAAGAAACTGAATAAAGCTCCATTTTGTGGTGCTCTCTCTGCAAAGCAGGAGGAGGGAAATAAAATGCCCAACACCTTACGTTTAGCATGCGAGGGCACTAATCCGCCAAAGGCACGTTGCTCATGTCCCTTAATATTCTTAAATCCTACGGCCACCTGTACCACAGGTGCATATTCCAGTTGTGCAATAGGTGTCATTTTTTGGGAAGAGATAAAGGGTAAAAGAGCTG
>JAQWAN010000222.1 GCA_028707655.1 Bacteroidaceae bacterium | reverse complement strand
CCATATGGGATACATCAAAAACACCAACATTGTTAACAACACTCATATGCTCATCCAGAATACCTACATATTCAATGGGCATCTCGAAACCTGCAAATTCCACCATTTTTGCCTGGAATTTCAAATGATTTTCATAAAAAGGAGTACGGTCCATAAGCTTATTTTTTAGTGGCAACTAATTCAATAATTTTCACAATAACAGAGGTAGCTTTTTCCATCGATTGAATAGGTACAAATTCAAATCTACCGTGAAAGTTCAACCCACCAGCAAAAATATTAGGACAAGGCAAACCTTTGAAAGAGAGTTGAGCACCATCTGTTCCACCACGTATTGCTTTCACTTCTGGTTTTACACCAACTTGCTTCATTGCCTCAAATGCGGTATCAATAATATGCATTACGGGTTCAATCTTCTCGCGCATATTGTAGTATTGGTCGTTCATTGTTAGCGTTACAATTTCTGATCCTAATTTACGATTCATTTGCGCTACTAATTCTGTCACTTTTTTCTTACGATCTTCAAACTTAGCACGGTCATGGTCACGAATAATATAACTAATGCTTGCCTCCTCTACTGTACCTTGGAAAGATATCAGATGATAAAAGCCTTCATATCCTTCGGTTGCTTCAGGCACTTCGTTGGCGGGGAGTAAGTTAACAAATTCATTAGCCAATCGGATAGCATTAACCATTTTATTTTTGGCATAACCGGGATGAACATTTCGTCCTTTAAACGTTATCTTAGCACCTGCAGCGTTAAAGTTTTCATATTCTAGCTCACCAATTTCACCACCGTCCATTGTGTATGCCCATTCACATCCAAACTTTTCCACGTCAAATTTATGAGCTCCTTCACCAATCTCTTCATCGGGATTAAAGCCAACTCGTACTGTGCCATGTTTAATTTCAGGGTGGTGCATCAAATAATCAATTGCGGTTAATATTTCAGCTATACCCGCTTTATCGTCGGCTCCTAAAAGTGTTTTACCATCTGTCACGATAAGATCTTCAGAAATATGGTCTAGAAGTTCTGGAAACTGTGTGGGTAGCATCACTACATCATTTTCTTTATCTAAAACAATAGGAGAGCCATCATATTTTTCAACGATACGAGGAGATACATTTTTTCCAGTCATATCTGGACTAGTATCTAGATGAGAAATAAATCCAATGGTTGGAACTTTTTCTTCTATGTTAGAAGGAAGTGTAGCAAATAAATAACCATGCTCATCTAAGGTTATATCTTTTAATCCTATTTTTTCTAACTCACCACGTAAGTAAAGAGCAAAAGTCATTTGTCCTGGTGTACTAGGAGTCACACGTGTTAATTCATCCGATTGCGTGTCAAAAGTAACGTAATCCAGGAATCGTTCAATTACAGTCTTCATATGTCATTCGTTTAAACAAATAAAAAGTCTATTTAAAACATAGACTTCCTGTTTGCAATTTATCAATTATTTTCTTGCCAACAAAGATAAGAAAATAGCAATAAGGTGCTCCTTACAGGTACAAATTTAACAATTAGATAAACCGCTAAGAGGGAACATCCTATCTATTGAGGAAATACAAACGCATAACGAAGTTAACTTCGGATACTTTCGAAGAAAAGTAAACTAAAAAAAGGGATTAGTTGTCTTTTAGATGGCATAAATGAAGGAGATTTCAAGCAAGCGTCGTCGCCCACAACCGATAATCTATAGTAAGAAGTTGGGGTGAGATGAATTGCCAAGCAGAAAGATGGAGAACGGAATTGGATAAAAATTAGGTGGGTTTTAAAATGAAAAAGCACCTTAAGAAATATCTTAAAGTGCTTTTGAGCCTCTTGTCGGATTCGAACCAACGACCCCGAGATTACAAATCACGTGCTCTGGCCAACTGAGCTAAAGAGGCGGGTGGGTAAGCAATCTATATCGCGCCGCTACAACCAACTACCTTTGCTGCGATCAAGCCCTGGAGGATTCGAAGGGAGCTAGCCGTATAGGACTTACCCGTTTTGCGATTGCAAAGGTAGATATAATTTCAACACTAGCAAATTATTTTGCATGTTTTTTCAAAAAAAATAGCGTAATTCGGCTAATTGCTTATTCCACAATCCTTTAAAAAAGCAAATAAACTAAATCCATTTTTTAAAATGGCACAAAGATAAAACACAATATTCATTTAGAAAAATTCCAAAAAAAATACACTTTACGCCCAAAAGAACAACAAATAAAGAGATTACCCCTCATGAAACTTAGCAAAGAATGATAGATATTAATGATTTTTACGTATATTTGTTCCGTTGAATACCATGGGAAAGACCAATTTTAATGAAAAATATATGAGATACTACGTATTAGGAATTTTGATCATATTATGCATGCCTTATAAGTTGATGGGGCAAGAAGTCAAAGAACTTGACACATTTACATTCGATGTATCTCAAAACAGCTCACCTCAACAAAGGGGCGTAGCTAAGAAGGATACTACATCAGACAGCTTAAAAGATTTTCAGTTGCCAGAGCTTGATTTCTTTTTTGAAAACATCACCACCCACCCTTCCATCGAAATCTTCCAGACACAAACCGAAGAGCAAATCGAAAAGTTAAAAGAAGTAAAACTACAATGGTTGAATTATCTAAGGTTAACAGCTAATTACCAATATGGTATGTCCAACGCTTTTAACACAAATGAAACGGCGGAATCGAACTTAAACACCTTAACAGACCAGGTCAGGAGTCAATACACCGTAGGTGTTGTTGTATCCATTCCTTTAGGCGATCTCTTTAGTCAAAAGCATAAAGTACGCCAACAAAAAGCAGCCCTTAGCAGAATAAAGTATGAGTATGAAATGGCCATTGAGAACAGAAAGCTGCTCATTCTTAGCGCCTATAATCAAGTGGTATCAGAGCTAGCAGTACTTAGAGCCAAATCAGATGCTGCAGCGCTATACGATGCACAAATGAAAATTTCAGAGCAAGATTTTATAAACGGGCAAACAGACATCAAATCGCTCTCCTTGGAGAGGTCAAGACGAACGGGAGCTGTAGTAACCTATCAAGAAGGAAGAGCCGCTTTACGTAATGCGATAACACTTCTAGAGATGCTTACAGGTAAGAAACTAATTAAACACTAATCTTATGGATATCGCATTATATATCATGCGGTTCTTATATCGCATTAAGTACCAAGTTTTAATAGGGAGTATACTAATAGCTGCAATAGTTGCTTATTTCACTCAATTTATGCCTAAGAAATATGTAGTTAGTACAAGCATTTATACAGGTATAGTGTCCGATAGAGGTATAGACGATGATAGCAACCAGCGGATTGACACAAAAAATATTTTTGAGAACATCATCAATCTAACCAAATCAAGAGGTACACTTGAAAAAGTTTCCACACGTCTTTTGGCAACCAACTTAATGAAAGGAAGTAAAGATGTAGACAACCTATACATTACTTCAAAGAACTACAAGAGCCTATTAGAGAACGTGCCAAATCAAGTTTTATCACTCATTGATTCCTCCTCGGTAGAAAAAACGATTAGCAATTTAAACCAATATAAAAAAGCGGTTCCAAACAACTATTTATATGGCTTATTTAACTGGGACACTCCTTTTTATAGCTT
>JAQWAN010000221.1 GCA_028707655.1 Bacteroidaceae bacterium | reverse complement strand
GTTTACCCTGGATGTCTATAGGATATAACACACAGATACCCGCCATCAATCTATTGACCTTCTATAATGCAATAGCTAACAACGGAACAATGGTTAAACCTCGTTTTGTTACACGCATAGAGAAAGATGGTGTTGTATTAAAAGAATACCCCGTAGAAGTTATTATTCCACAAATCTGTTCTAAAAAGACACTGCGAGAGATTAGAAAAATGATTCGAGCGGTGGTAAGTAGAGGTATAGCAAAAAAAATAGATAGTGAATTCTTTCCCATAGCTGGTAAAACAGGTACGGCTCTTTTATCTAAAGGAAGCATTGGTTACAAAGTGGGAAGAGTAAGCTATTATGTAAGCTTTTGTGGCTATTTCCCCGCGGATAATCCTAAATACAGCTGTATCGTAGGTATTCGAAAACAGGGAGTTGCTTCTGGAGGTGGAATGGCAGGACCTGTCTTTAAGAAAATAGCAGAAGAAGCCTATGCCATGGACCTAAGAGAACGAATTATGCCCTCAAAGCCTATCAGAGAACCCAAAATAAGCAGCAATGAGCAAAGGCTATACGCCCCGGCCTATGACACCTTAAGAATCCATAGCGATTCCTGCTGGATAGTGCCCCGTGTGATTGGTCTTAGCGCTACGGATGCCACCTTCTTACTCAAAAAAGAGGGCTATGCTGTACAAATTATAGGAAAAGGAAAAGTACACAAACAATACCTTACTACAAAAGCTAGAAAAGAAATAACAATAGAGCTAAACTAAACAGACATGAGAATTTTAAGAGATTTATTAAAACGGACACACGTTGTAAGCCAAGTAGGCGATACAATGAAAGAAATAAGTGGAATTAAGATCGATTCTAGAGAAGTGACACAAGGCGATCTTTTTATTGCAGTAAAGGGCACTCAAGTAGATGGACACCACTACATAGAGCAAGCAATAAAAAATGGAGCTGTGGCTATTGTCTGTGAAAACATTCCCACAGTAACAACAAAAGAGGTTACCTATATATCGGTCAAAGAGAGTGGACACGAAGTGGGTAAAGTGGCTACCATGTTTAATGGAGACCCAACATCCACCCTACAACTAGTAGGAGTAACTGGTACTAACGGTAAAACAACCATAGCGACTTGTCTCTATGAGACTTTTCGAAAATTAGGCTATAAAGTAGGACTGATATCTACTGTATGCAACTATATCGATGGAGAAGCTATACCCACCGAGCATACCACACCCGATGCCATAACACTCAACGTATTGCTAGGCAGAATGGCTACCGCAGGATGTACACATGTCTTTATGGAAGTTAGCTCACATGCTATTGACCAAGATAGAATAATAGGCTTAACCTTTGCTGGAGGTATCTTTACCAATCTAACCAGAGACCATTTAGATTATCATAAAACACTAGAGAACTACCTAAAAGCAAAAAAACGCTTCTTTGATAACCTACCTAAACAAGCCTTCTGTTTAGTCAATATAGATGATAAAAACGGAATGGTAATGGCACAGAACACTGCAGCCAAGGTGGCTTCTTACTCCTTATCACAACTAAGCGATTTTAAAGGAAAGGTTATCGAAACACATTTTGATGGCACTTTACTAGAGATCAATAACAGAGAACTAGCGGTGCAGTTTGTAGGCAAGTTTAATGCGTCCAACTTACTCGCTGTGGTGGGTGCAGCTACCCTATTGGGAGAAGATTTTGAGGAAGTGTTGCGTGTTACAAGTACACTATCGCCCGTAGATGGACGTTTGCAAACATTTATCTCACCAAGAAAATATGCCGCTATTGTCGACTATGCACATACACCAGATGCATTAGCCAACGTGCTTAGTGCTATTCACGAAGTACAGCAGAACAAAGGGGCTATCCTAACTGTGGTAGGAGCTGGTGGCAATAGAGACAAAGGAAAACGTCCTTTGATGGCTCTAGAAGCAATAAAAGGAAGTACCCGAGTAATCATCACCTCCGATAATCCACGTTTTGAGAATCCAGATGAGATTATCCGGGATATGATAGCAGAGCTTACCGATACACAGAAAAAACAGATACTCTGTATAACCAACCGAGCAGAAGCTATCAAGACAGCTTGTTTGTTGGCACAGGAAAAAGATGTCGTCTTAATCGCAGGAAAAGGGCATGAGACCTATCAAGACATCGAGGGTGTAAAACACCATTTTGACGACAGAGAAGTGGTCAAAGAAATTTTCAGTAACGAATAAAAGAGGAATAGCATGTTATATTATCTATTTAAGTTTTTAGAGCAATTAGATGTGCCAGGTGCACGTATGTTTGGCTATGTCTCTTTTAGAGCATTAGCCGCCATCATCTTGGCGCTACTTATTTCCACCATCTTTGGTAGTCATTTCATCAACTTCTTAAAGAAAAAACAGATTACAGAGACACAAAGAGATGAATCGATAGACCCTTTTAATGTAAACAAAAAAGGGGTACCCACTATGGGTGGAATTATTATTATAGCAGCCACACTTATTCCTTGCCTACTTTTAGGTCGACTAGATAATATCTATATGCTACTCATGCTGATTACAACGGTTTGGTTAGGCACCTTAGGTTTTCTAGACGACTATATTAAAGTCTTTAAAAAAGACAAAGAGGGTTTACACGGCAAGTTCAAGATTATTGGACAAGTTGGTTTAGGCTTTATTGTTGGACTCACACTCTATCTCAGCCCTAATGTGGTGATTCGTGAGAATGTGGAGGTTCATCATCAAGGAAGCAACACCGAAGTGATTCATAAGCAGAAAAACGAGAAGTCCACGAAGACCACTATTCCATTCCTTAAGAACAACAACCTGGATTATGCAACGCTTGTCTCTTTTATGGGTTCGCATGCCAAGACGGCGGGATGGATTGTTTTTGTGCTCGTAACCATCATTGTGGTTACAGCCGTATCCAACGGTGCCAATCTGAACGATGGAATGGATGGAATGGCAGCAGGCAACTCGGCCATCATACTCTTTACACTGGGCATTTTGGCCTACGTATCTAGTCATATACAATATGCTGGCTATCTCAACATTATGTATATTCCCGGCAGCGAAGAGCTCGTTATCTTTGTAACAGCAATGATAGGAGCCTTGATTGGATTCTTATGGTATAATGCTTTTCCAGCACAAGTCTTTATGGGAGATACAGGTAGCCTCACCATTGGAGGAATTATTGCTGTACTGGCTATCCTTATCCACAAAGAATTACTTATCCCCATTCTGTGTGGCATTTTTCTTATTGAGAACTTATCGGTTATTCTACAAGTACGTTATTTTAAAAAATGGAAAAAACGAGGGGCCATAAAACGTGTCTTTAAGCGAACCCCTATCCATGATCATTTTAGAACCACATTGCAACAATTAGATCCCAATTGCAGTTATATGTTTAAACAACCAGAGAGTGTTTTCCACGAAGCAAAGATTACGGTTCGCTTTTGGATTATTACTATCATTTTGGCCACAATAACAATTATCACATTAAAGATTAGATAATATGTCAAAACGAATCGTTATATTAGGAGCAGGAGAAAGCGGCACAGGTGCTGCCGTATTAGCCAATCAAAAGGGTTTTGATACGTTTGTCTCCGACCAGTCGGAGATAAAAGAGAACTACAAAG
>JAQWAN010000220.1 GCA_028707655.1 Bacteroidaceae bacterium | reverse complement strand
ACAGGTAGTAACACATTATAATGAACTAAAACGTGCATCGTATACCCTGCTCGAAGAGAGTTATCAGTCCTTACTTTTTGCACGAGAGGAATGGCGTTCTTTTCAAGATAAAAACGGCGTTTTTGAGGGAAAAATAGTAGGAACCAATCCATTGGGACAATTGCTTATCTACGATCGGTCCATGAGGTTACATCCATACGCTTTTAAAGAAGTGAGTTATATACTTTGATAGAGCTATAATATTTGTATATTGTCTAAATATTTAGACATATTTTTGTATGTTTGCATAAATAAAAGCTGTGATTATATATGACAAAATATAAACGAATACTATTAAAATTAAGCGGAGAGAGCTTAATGGGTAAACAACAATACGGTATCGATGAAAATCGTTTGGCTGAATATGCGGAACAGATTAAGGAGATTCAGGCAATGGGTGTTCAAATTGGTATTGTGATTGGTGGTGGTAACATCTTTAGAGGTTTAAGTGGTGCATCCAAAGGATTTGACCGTGTTAAAGGCGATCAGATGGGTATGTTAGCCACTGTTATTAACAGTCTTGGATTGAGCTCTGCACTAGGAGCTGTTGGTGTAAAATCGAAAGTGCTTACAGCAGTACGCATGGAGCCTATTGGCGAATTTTATAATAAATGGACAGCCATTGATTATTTAGAAAGTGGACAGGTCGTTATTATGTCGGCTGGTACGGGTAATCCATATTTCACCACAGATACTGGATCCTCTCTACGAGGTATAGAAATTGAAGCCGATGTGATGCTAAAAGGAACACGTGTTGATGGTGTTTACACAGCAGATCCAGAAAAAGACCCTACGGCCACTAAATATGATGAAATAACATTCGACGAGATTTACCACAAGGGCTTAAAAGTGATGGACCTCACGGCTACAACTATGTGTAAAGAGAATAACTTACCTATCATTGTTTTTGATATGGATTCTATAGGCAACTTGAAGAAAGTAATGGCTGGAGAAAACATTGGAACCTTAGTACATAACTAATTGTAACATCGATTAGCCTGTTACGTCACTGCTTGACGTACAAAAACGAAAAAAAAGATAAGTAACCCAAAATAAACAAAGATGATTAATATTGAAGATTGTTTGAGCGAAGCAAAGGATAGTATGGATATGACTATCATGCACTTAGATGAGGAGTTAGCACATATACGTGCAGGAAAAGCAAACGCACGTATAATAGATGGTATCCGCGTAAATTCATATGGTAGTATGTGTCCTATCAGCAATGTAGCTGCCATTTCTACACCAGACGCACGTTCTATAACTATCAAGCCATGGGACAAGAGTATGTTTGCAGAAATCGAAAAAGCTATCATTAATTCTGACCTCGGCATTATGCCAGAGAATAATGGAGATGTTATACGTATCGGCATACCTCCTCTAACAGAAGAACGAAGAAGAGAACTTGTAAAACAAACGCATAGGGAGAGTGAAACGGCTAAAATTAGTATCCGTAATGCGCGAAGAGATGCGATAGAATTACTTAAAAAAGGACTTAAAGATGGTCTTCCTGAAGATACAGAAAAAGACGCGGAGAATAGCGTTCAAAAGCTACACGACCAGTTTATCAAAAAGATAGATGATTTGTTAGCTGCAAAAGAAAAAGAGATCATGACTGTTTAATTTATATACGCCACAGGTACTTTTGGTAGTTCCTGTGGCTTTACAATTTTAATGTGAACGGATTAGTTATAAAAAACACAGGGAGCTGGTACTTAGTAAAAACGGACGAGGGAAAAGAGATAGAGTGCAAAATAAAAGGCAACTTCCGTTTAAAGGATATTAAGAGTACTAACCCACTGGCAGTGGGAGATAGAGTTGGTATTATCTGTAATAATGAAGATACTGCTTTTATCAATAAGATTGAAGAGCGAAAAAATTATATCATCCGTAGAGCATCTAATCTATCTAAACAATCGCATATCATTGCAGCTAATCTAGACCAATGCATGCTGATTGTTACCGTTAATTATCCGGTAACCTCCACTATCTTTATTGACCGCTTCTTAGCTTCTGCCGAAGCGTATCGTGTCCCTGTTCAATTGGTCTTTAATAAGATTGACCGGTATACAGATGCGGACAATAGCTATTTAGAAGCGCTTATTCACTTGTATACGCATATCGGATATAGCTGCCTAAAGGTGTCGGCTCAAACCAAAGAGGGCGTAGAGGAATTAAAAGCAGAACTAGCAAACAATATTACCCTCTTATCGGGCAATTCCGGCGTAGGTAAATCAACGCTAATCAATGCACTACTACCCGATTTAAGCTTAAAAGTAGGAGAGATATCCTCCCATCACAACAAAGGAATGCACACCACCACTTTCTCCGAGATGTTTCCATTGCCAACAGGTGGCTATATTATAGACACTCCAGGTATAAAAGGATTTGGAACGTTCGACATGGAAAAGGAAGAGGTGGGACACTATTTTAGAGAGATTTTCAGCTTCTCTAAGAAATGCAAATATAATAATTGCATACACACACGCGAGCCTGGATGCGCCGTACAAGAAGCGGTTGAAAACCACTTAATAAGCGAGTCGCGTTATGCCTCCTATTTGAGTATGCTCGAGGATCATGACGAAGATAAATACAGAGGAGGTTACTAGAGTAATTACACTCTGCATGCTTTTCAATAGCTCTGTTTAAGTTGTAACTAGAAGAGAAGAGAAGAAAAAGAGAGATTAAAGCTGCTCACCATATATGTGCAAATAACACACATCAATTCATGTCTAGTAGAGAACAGGTAGATTAGAGCATGGAACTTCAAATCAAGAAAAACTAAAAGCCCGTTTCAACTCTTGCGAGAAGAAACGGGCTTTTCTATAAAAAAAAATAATAAGCGCTAAGCTTAACAACCCATACAACCAGGTTTTATCTGTTTAAAGAAATCATTTCCTTTATCATCAACTAAGATAAATGCAGGGAAGTTCTCTACTTCAATCTTCCAAACGGCTTCCATTCCTAATTCAGGATATTCCACACATTCAATACTTTTAATATTATTTTGAGCTAAAATGGCTGCTGGTCCACCAATACTACCTAAGTAGAAACCATGGTGTTTAGCACAAGCATCCGTTACCATTTGACTTCTATTTCCTTTAGCTAGCATAATCATACTACCACCATTGGACTGGAATAGATCTACATAAGGGTCCATACGGTTCGCTGTTGTTGGTCCTAATGAACCACAAGGCATTCCATTTGGAGTCTTAGCTGGTCCTGCATAATAAACAGGATGGTCTTTTAGATACTGAGGTAATCCCTCTCCTCTATCAAAACGTTCTTTCCAACGTGCGTGTGCAATATCACGTCCTACAATGATTGTACCATTTAGTGATAAGCGTGTAGCAACAGGATAAGCCGATAATTTCTCTAAGATCTTAGCCATAGGCTGATTCAAATCGATCTGTACAGCATTACCCTCGCCCGCTTTGCGATATTCTTCAGGAATCAATGTACCAGGTTGATCATCTAGTTTTTCTAACCAGATACCCTCTGCATTAATTTTCGCTTTTATATTTCTATCGGCAGAACAAGAAACGCCCATACCTACAGGACAAGAGGCACCATGACGAGGTAAACGAACCACA
>JAQWAN010000219.1 GCA_028707655.1 Bacteroidaceae bacterium | reverse complement strand
ACCATCACTAAGAATATTAGCTTGGATATCTTTAACATAGCCATAGTAACTATTCGTGGTGTAATTCATTCGTCCACCTGCATAAACAGAAAGATGGTCGTTTACTTTATAACTTGCACCAATTTGTGCTCCAATGATATATTGACGTCCAAAAATATAACTATCTACCGAGTATTGTGTGGCAGGTATACCATTCTGACTAAGCAAAGCTGGGATAAGCGATACTTGCGATTCAAAAGAACCTAATCCGTTGTTGAAGGTTGCTTTACCACCACCACCAGTGATAGCTATAGACCCTGAGATAGCCCATTTATCGGTAACATATGCTGCTTGAATAGAGGGAAGTACAGGTACAGAGGTTGTAGCATTGAATAATTTGGTGTCTGAACCTCCAAATCCGGCATATGGAGCAAATGTTGTATTGATTTTTCTTTCTTGGTATACATTCTGTATGTTTAAAGAGAAGTGAAATCCCTTTTCTAAGAATTGGATACCGGCAGGATTAGAATAGGCTGCATCTATTTCTAACGATGCTTCTCGCGCTGGATTTCTAAGAAATGCAATCGTTTGATTGGTGTTCGTTAAAAGTCCTCCTGCTTGTAGAGCTGTTGATGCCGAAAGGAGAAGGAATGCAGCTAAAATTAATTTTTTCATTTTTTGTTATTGTTGATTAATTCGGCTGCAAAGATAGCTATTTATTGCACACTTCAAACTGTTGTGTGCAATTTTTCACATCATTACACAATTCAACGTACAAAAAGAGGGTAAAAGAGAAAAATAAAGCAACTTAATTAGCTGTAAATGACTGCTCTTATCTCCATTAATGAATAAGCTACACGATGAAAAAAAAAGAAGGAATATCTACTAGATATTCCTTCTTTTGGGGTGGCTGATGGGATTCGAACCCACGACATTCAGAACCACAAACTGACGCTCTAACCAACTGAACTACAGCCACCGTGTAAGCTTTTTTTAGAAAATAGACAAACAAAGGAAGCATTTCATCTTCATCTTTGCGGGTGGCTGATGGGATTCGAACCCACGACATTCAGAACCACAAACTGACGCTCTAACCAACTGAACTACAGCCACCGTGTATCTTTCTTTTTAAAAGCGATGCAAAGGTAACCGTTTCCATCTCTATTTGCAAACTTTTTAGGAGTTATTTTTCCAATAAGAAGCATCTTTTATTGGAGTGATTCCTCCCTAAAAACGGAACTTATTCCTTTCTTAAAGAGTATCAGCCTCTTAGCTTCTAGGGGAGCTAAATGATGAATAGCAGTACGCACGGGTAAAAGGACATAATTTTTTCTTTTAGCATTTGGATGCGAAACATAAACAAGGGAATAACTACAAGTATCTAACCGTGTATAGGTGAAATGTTTCTTGAGCGTCATCTTTACCATAAGACCACCACGAGTTGTTCTCTTTTTCATTCCTGAGATAAAATTGCCTAATGAATAGGCAACAACATGACTATCGGCATAATAACGGCTAGGTCGAACCTCTATGGGTTGCACCACGTGTGGATGAGAACCAATCACATGTGTTACCCCCTCCGCAATTAACCAATCGGCTAATGCTTCTTGTTCCCTGTTTTGTTTTAGGTGATATTCGTCTCCCCAATGCATACAGGCTATAATGACATCTGGCTGCATTGCTTTGGCTTTCGTTATATCGCGATGCATCTTCTTTTTATCGATGTAATTTACCAAGGTGGGTGGTGTAACAGAAATACCATTGGTGGCATAGGTGTAGGCTAAAAAAACGATTCTAAAGCCATTCTTTTCTAATAGCAAAGGGTAGGTCTTCGTCTTGGATAGCTAGTCACTATAGGTTCCTAAGTGAGGCAGCTGACACTTGTCTAATTGTTTAAGTGTACGTAGTAATCCTTTTTTTCCACGATCTAAACAATGATTATTTGCTGTTAGTAACACATCAAACCCTGCACGCTGAATGGCCTGTAGGTATTCATCGGGAGCACTGAATGCTGGATATCCCCGATAGGGTTTCCCGCCTAGTGTTACCTCTAAATTACCAATAGCTACATCTGCGGCACTGATTTCATCTTTTACGTATTGAAAACATTCGTCGTAGTTGTAGCTATTGTTATTTTTAGCAGCAGCAATCTGAGAATCATGCTGCATCAAATCGCCTACAAAGAGTAAGTCTATTTTTTGTTGCGCCTCACAAAACGTAAACAGTGAGCAAAAGAGCACACTGCTCCACCATCGCTTACGGAAGCACATTTTATACATAGTTTAGGACTTTAGTTGTTGTAAATGGCCTTTTTACCAGCTAGCAATGTGTTCTTCATTAAGGAGACGATGGTCATTGGACCAACACCACCGGGAACAGGAGTAATATAGCTACATTTAGGAGCAACCTCCTCAAAGAGTACATCCCCAGTTAGTTTAAATCCCGATTTTGTACGGGTAGAGGGTAAACGAGTAGTACCTACGTCGATAACCACTGCCCCCTCTTTAACCATATCGGCGGTTACAAAATTGGGTTGTCCTAAAGCAGCTATGATAATATCTGCTTTTTTACACTCCTCTTTGATGTCTGTTGAGCGACTATGACAAACGGTAACAGTAGCATTGCCAGGATAGGCTTTCTGCATCATTAAAGCTGCCATAGGTTTACCTACAATATTGCTACGCCCTAATACAACACATTTCTTACCTTGGGTTTCAATCTGGTAATATTTCAACAGATCTAAGATGCCGCTAGGGGTAGCAGAAACAAAACAGGGCAATCCGATGGACATACGGCCCACATTGACAGGATGAAAACCATCCACATCTTTGCTAAAATCAATGGCTTCAATGACTTTCTGCTCCGAGATATGTTTAGGGAGAGGTAGTTGCACAATAAAGCCATCTACATCTTCATCTTTATTTAGCCGGTCGACTTGTTCCAGTAGGTCGTGCTCGCTCCCATCTATATCTAGACGGATTAATGTGGAGGTAAAGCCACATACTTCGCATGCTTTTACCTTAGCTGCAACATAGGTTTCACTACCGCCATCGTGTCCAACCAAGATAGCTGCTAAATGAGGACGTTTTCCTCCATTCTTTACTAAGAGCTCCACTTCTGCAGCAATCTCAAGTTTTAATTGATTTGCAACAGCTTTTCCATCGATTAATTGCATACTATATGTTTTAGATTCTATTATCTGCGTGGCATCATTTTATTCATCTTGCCACCACTAACCATCTTCATCATCTTACGAGTTTGCTCAAATTGTTTTAAGAAACGGTTCACTTCTTGAATAGAGGTACCACTACCCTTTGCTATTCGTGTACGTCGAGAACCATTGAGCACTTCTGGATGTGTACGTTCTTCCAGTGTCATGGAGCTAATGATAGCCTCAATACTTTTGAAAGCATCATCATCAATATCTACATCTTTAATAGCTTTACCCACACCAGGGATCATAGATGCTAGGTCTTTAAGATTACCCATCTTCTTAATCTGTTTGATTTGCGACATAAAATCGTTGAAATCAAATTGATTCTTAGCTATTTTCTTTTGTAGTTTTTTTGCCTCAGCTTCATCGTATTGCTCTTGTGCTCGCTCTACCAAAGATACGATATCACCCATTCCTAAAATACGATCGGCCATACGGTCGGGATGGAATTG
>JAQWAN010000218.1 GCA_028707655.1 Bacteroidaceae bacterium | reverse complement strand
GTAAACATCGCATCGTTAAGATAGCGTTTATTGACCATCCACATATCCACTAAGCATAAAAGGGTGATGGCGACTATGGTTTTCTTCGTGCTTAATCGACGGTGCATCCAGCCATACAATAAACCAATACCAATCACTAAGACAGCTAAGCTACGCCATGCATCGGCCGTAAGAATGGCTTTACGCATCTCTCCTAAGTTTTCCACAACGGCTTGATAATGCTCCGCGGGTAATCCATTACGCAAACCTGCTAGCTCGGAGGTGGATAAGAAGGGGGCAAAGAACAGACCGGGGAAGAGTGCAAACAACAAAGATACACCGGCTGTAAGCAGAATGGTGATATGAAAATAACGTTTATACGGGTCGAGCTGGTCGCGCATGGAGAGCAATTTATGCAATCCTAACACGGCTAAAAATGGAATGGTAAATTCGGCTACAACCAAGATAGAAGAAACGGCTCTGAATTTATCGTACAGCGGTACATAGTCGATAAAGAAATTGGTGAACCCCATAAAGTTCTTACCCCACGAGAGGGTTATAGATAGGAGCGTGGCAAACAAGAGAGCCCATTTCATGGGACCCTTCACAATGAAAAGGGAAAAGATAAACAGGAAGAGCACAAAAGCACCTACATATACGGGGCCCGATGTACCTGGCTGCTCTCCCCAATATTGACCTAACTGATTATAGATATTCTTATACAGAGGATTGGCCTTCTTAGCGGCTAGTTCATTCTTCATCAATGGTACAGAAGCACCTCCCTTTATGTTGGGAATAAGTAGCGAAAAGGTCTCTCCAATGCCATAACTCCATTGGGTGATATAGTCGCGGTCTAATCCATCTTTGGATTGATTGGCCGTGTTCTGTTTAACGAGCTCCGATTTACCACGCATGGACAACTTACTATAGCTGTAGGTGTGGTACAAACTGGAACTATTGATGGCTACGGCCAAGAGTGCGGCTACAAAGAGCGAACCACTAGCGATAAAGAAACGACGTAACTGTTTCGATTGATAGGCCTCTACGCCATAGGCAATCACCAGCAAGAGGATAAGAAACAGAAAATAGTAGGTCATCTGCACATGGTTAGAGAAAATCTGTAACGATGCAAAAAGTGCAGTTAGCAGACCGCCTAAAAGATATTTGCCGCGGTAGGCTAAAATCATTCCCGCCAAGGTGGGTGGGATATAGGCAAGGGTTACAAATTTCCAGATATGACCTGCCGCTATAATAATAAAGAAATAGGAGGAGAAAGCCCATATGATAGCACCAAAGAGCGACAGCATTGGCGAGAGTTTAAGGGCTCTAAGTAGGATGTAAAAGCCTAGTAATAGGATAAATACAAGATAAACATAATTAGGAAGTCCAAAAGAATAAGCATGCTCCACATGACGCAGCGTATCGGTAGAGGGATAGCTAGGGGAGGTTTGATAGGTAGGCATCCCACCAAAAATGGCGTTCGACCAACGTGTTCGTCTACCCGTGTCTTGATAGTAGACCTTTGCCTCTTGACCCGCACCAATACCTGCAGAGGCATCTCCTTGCGTTAACACTCTTCCCTGCAAAACGCTGGGAACAAAGTAGGAAAAAGAGAGCACTACAAAAACAAATAGCACAACCAAATCAGGAAGGATCTTACGAATGGACTTCTTCATCATATTTTTTTAATTACATACGTTCAGGAACATCAATACCCAATAGTTGCATGCCTAAACGAATCACTTTCGATACATTTTTGGAGAGAACTAAACGAGCTATTTTAAGGTCTTCATTTTCTTCGCGTAGAATGTTAGAATCGTGATAGAACTGATTGTACTCTTTCACTAAATCGTATACATAATTGGCAATGATAGAGGGACTACAATCAGCACCTGCTTGACGAACAATTTCGGAGAAATCGGCCAACAACTGAATGAGTGTAATCTCTTTCTCGGACAAGGCTACATCTGTGGGGAGCTGAGCAGGTAGTTCCACACCCGCTGCTGCTGCTTTACGCAAGATAGAACATATACGTGCATGGGTGTACTGGATAAAGGGGCCGGTGTTCCCATTAAAATCTATCGATTCTTTTGGATTAAAGGTCATGTTCTTACGGGCATCTACCTTCAAAATGAAATATTTCAACGCACCTAATCCTACAATACGTGCCACATCATCGGCCTCTTGTTCAGAATAATGATCGGATTTACCTAGCTCTTTGGAGGTGTCTTTTGCTGTCTTAATCATCTCGTCCATCAACTCATCGGCATCTACTACTGTACCTTCGCGCGATTTCATCTTACCCTCTGGTAGCTCTACCATACCGTAGGAGAAATGAATCAAATCTTTTCCCCAAGCAAAGCCAAGCTTATCTAAAAGGATAGAGAGCACTTGGAAATGATAATTCTGCTCGTTTCCTACCACATAAATCATCTTATCAATAGAGAAATCGGCAAAACGCATCTTGGCTGTACCAATATCTTGTGTCATATAAACAGAGGTACCATCGCCTCGAAGCAATAGTTTACTGTCTAAACCATTCCCGGTTAGATCGGCCCAAACAGAACCATCCTCTTTGCGATAGAAGAAGCCCTTTCTTAAACCCTCCATCACCTTGTCTTTTCCTTCGAGATAGGTCTCCGACTCATAATAAATTTTATCAAAGCTCACCCCCATCTTTTTATAGGTGGTGTCAAATCCTTCGTAGACCCATTCATTCATCATGCTCCACAACTGGCGCACCTCTGCGTCTCCGGCTTCCCATTTAACAAGCATCTCTCTAGCCTCTTTCATCAATAAAGAGGCTGCTTCTGCTTCCTCCTTGGTTTTGCCTTGTGCTTGTAGTTCTGCTAACTCCGCTTTATAATGTTTATCGAAAGAGACATAATAATCGCCCACTAGATGGTCGCCTTTTTTGCCCGAAGAGGCAGGGGTCTCTCCTTGCCCATATTTTTTCCAAGCCAACATCGACTTACAGATATGAATACCTCTATCGTTCACTATATTGGTTTTCACCACACGGTTACCATTGGCAGCTAGGATACGTGCCAACGCATTTCCTAATAGGTTATTACGAACATGACCCAAGTGAAGGGGCTTATTGGTGTTTGGCGAAGAGTATTCAATCATCACTAAAGGAGATTGATCGGTAGCCGATTGATATCCATAGGTCTGGTCAGCGTCTATCGTATTAAGAACAGCCATCCAAGAGGAGGTGGAAAGGGTTAAGTTTAAGAAGCCTTTAATCACATTAAAATCCACAACTAACGACTCGTTTTCTTGCAAATAAGTTCCAATTTCTTTGGCGGTTTGTTCGGGCGATTTGCGAGACATTCGTAAAAATGGAAAAACAACCAAAGTAAGATGACCTTTAAATTCTTTTTTTGTCTTTTGCAACTGCACTTGAGTAGGTGTTATCGCTTGCGAGTAAAGTGCATTAATGGCCTCTACTACAGCTTTGATGAGGGCTGTTTCAATCTTCATATTATTGTTTGTTTATTTATCTGTTAATGAATGGCAAAGATACAATTTTCCTACGACAGAAAAGTATTAGAGTTATAATAATATAAAAGAAAAAAGAAATAAAACAGTATAATACAAAAAAGGCTGCTCAAGTGGAGTTGAACAGCCTTTACATTACAAGAAAGTAGTCCAAAAGAACTACCTATAAATCACACCAGTACATACGTTTTT
>JAQWAN010000217.1 GCA_028707655.1 Bacteroidaceae bacterium | reverse complement strand
GGTGTGCTCAGGATAGTATGTACAGAGTACAGAAAGCAGATAGCGACTGTAGTTGCCTAATCCAGTGAAATTTTGTAGAGCTCTTTTTCCGTCAAAGGCTATTTTCATGCTATAAATGGTTCTAGTAGATAATGTGGGAGCAAAAGTAAGTAATAATCAGAATAATCACAACTTATCCTATATAAAAGCAGTTATGGTATCTTTTTCCTAGCTGTTTATTGCTACTTCTAAATGGGAGACATGCTACTCTTTATATTTGTTACTGCCGTTCGTTTGTGCAGCTTTACCTATTTACTAATCTGGTAGTCACGGTGAACCATATTGGTAGTCACGGTGAATTATATTGGTAGTCATGGTGAACCATATTGGTAGTCACGACTACCAGGTTAAAAAAGTCCTTCTTGCTGAGCGATTACTGCTGTTAAGCTGAAAAAAAAACAGCTGCTTCTCCTCTCTTATTACTGTGGCTGTCTGTTGTAGTTTGCTGTTTACTTCTCCACAATGGTTTTACCAAATGGGGTTAGGGCCAACGAAGCAAGTTTGAAATGTTGCAATCCAAACGGGATACCGATAATGGTACAACAAAGAAGAATGCCCCAAGCAAGATGGGAAAGGCAGATAATAATACCTCCTGTAACGATCCATAGAATATTCACAAAGACACTAATACACCCATTAGAACTAGGGCAGCTTTGCACTGTTTTGCCAAAGGGCAGTAGTGCTAGAAATCCTAGTTTTAGCGTTTGAATGCCAAAAGGTATGCCAATGATAGTAATCATGAGCAATAAGCTGGATATTAAATACTCTAGTGCAATAAAAATACCGCCGCAGATTAGCCATAAAAGATTCATCAGTAGTCGCATAGTTGTCAATTTGAGTGGTGTAAGAGATTCGTACAGGTGCTGTTTAGCTTACAAATATAGTATTTGTTTTTTAATAGGTTTATATCTTTTCTGATTTAACCTATTCATTTTGAAGCCTATTGCTCCCTTTTTTGCTCTAGATGCATTTTGCAGAAATGGTTTACTCGCTTGTTCTACACCGCTTAGAGCGCGAGGTGTAGCATTGCTTATTGCCTATGTTTTATGCTATAAGAAAGTTAATTATCGAATGCTATTTTTGTGTGTGGTAGCAAATAATGTATCTTTGCGAATATTAAATGATAATCTGATGAATAATAGAAAAAGAAACAGTGTTGTAAACACACTCTATCCCCTGCTTTCCAATATTTTACTTTCGTATGCCCTGCTGGTCATCTGTCAAGTTGTTTTTGTTGCAGTCAATTTTTCTATGTTTCCGCAGTTGTTTGCAAACAATTCATTGCTCTCCATTATAACTGGAAATCTTCGTTTTGATACCTCTGCAGTGGGGTATTTAAATGCACTCTATTTTTTACTGTTTCTGTTTCCTTTGCACTTTAAAGAGACAAAAGGTTTTGCTCGTTTCACCAAATGGGTTTTTATCTTTTTCAACGGATTAGGTGTGGTGATGAACCTTATGGATACCGTTTATTTTCAATATACCTCTCGACGCACCACAGCCACTGTCTTTAGTGAGTTTAAGCATGAAGACAATTTAGCAAAAATTGTGGGCTATGAGTTGCTGCATCATTGGTACCTCACCCTGATTGCAGTAGGCTTAATCTATTTATTGATTCGTTGGTATCGTCAACCTGTAGAAGCACATTATAAATGGTGGAACTACTATTCGGTGCGCACCTTAACCCTGTTAGCCGTTATTCCTTGCACTGTTTTTGCCATACGTGGTGGTGTGGGAACAGCCATTCGTCCTATTACCATTAGTAATGCCAATCGTTATGTGAACAATCCGTTAGCAACTGCTGCTATCTTAAATACCCCCTTCTCCGTGTTTCGAACCATAGGGAAGAAACCATTTGTTAATCCACATTATTTCTCTGAAAAAGAGTTACCAACCATCTATACGCCTGTTCATCAGCCGGTTAAGAATGCTACGTTTAGAAAAAAGAATGTGGTGGTCTTTATCTTAGAGAGCTTTGGACGCGAATATATTGGTAGTTTAAATAGTGAGACACGCCGCTACTCGCCTAATTATAGAGGATATACCCCCTTTACCGATTCACTCATAGCCAAGAGCTTAAGTTTCAAACACGCTTATGCTAATGGACGTAAGAGTATTGATGCTATGCCCTCCATCCTCTCCAGTATCCCAATGTTTGTAGAGCCTTTTTTTGTAACGCCTGCCTCGTTAAACAACGTGGGAGGAATAGCTCGTTTGCTCGGGAGGAAGGACTATTATACCGCTTTCTTTCATGGCGCACCCAATGGCTCAATGGGCTTTCAAGCCTTCTCTAATACCACTGGTTTTAAAGATTACTATGGCTTGTCGGAGTATGAAAAGCTGCCTACTTATAATAAAGAGAAAGATTTTGATGGCACCTGGGCCATTTGGGACGAGGAATTTTTTCAGTTCTTCTGCGATAAGATGAGCTCCTTTAAACCACCCTTTATGACCGCACTTTTTAGTGCTTCTTCTCACCATCCCTTTGTGTTGCCTGAGCGTTACAAAGGCGCCTTTCCAGCGGGTGATTTACCTATTCATCAATGTATTGGGTATACCGATCATGCTTTGAAAAAGTTCTTTGAGAAAGCTTCGCATCAGCCTTGGTTTAAGAACACCATTTTTGTACTTACCTCCGACCATGTGAATCAGATAAAATACCCTCTTTACGCCACCGATTATGGACGTTTTGCTGCACCTGTTATCTTTTACGACCCCTCTGGAGAGATCAAAGGTATGAGCGACCAAATTGCGCAGCAGATTGATATTATGCCTACTATTATGGGCTATCTAGGATATGATAAGCCCTATATCTCTTTTGGTTGCGATTTATTGCATACCCCTAAAGAGAAGACATTTGCTGTGAGCTATTTAAATGGTATCTATCAATATACAAAGGGCGATTATTTTTTACAGTTCGATGGAAAACATACGGTGGCTTTGTACGATAAAATAAAAGACCCTTTTCTTAAAAAGAACCTCTTAGAGATGCAACCTAAACGTGTAAAATGGATGGAGCGTGAACTAAAGGCAATTATCCAACAATACATGGCTAGAATGGTAAACAACGATTTAATGGTGACTAAGAATGAAAAATAAGATGCATGTACTCATCTTTATAAACAAGGTGTTGCCTGTTACCGCTTATGGTGGTACAGAACGGGTAGCTTGGTATTTGGCAAAAGAGTTGGCACAGCAGGGATGTGAGGTTACTTTTCTTGCTGCACAGGGTACCACTTGTCCTTTTGCAAATGTTATTGTGTTCAATCCCGAACGAGATATAAACGAACAGATACCTGCTTCTGTGGATATAGTACATCTCAATGCACCATTTGCAACCCCTATTGATAAACCAACGCTACTTACTTGCCATGGCAACTTAACTAGTCTTGTGCAGCATCCAAATATGGTGTTTGTCTCTAAGAATCATGCGGCACGTTATGGCAGTCAATCCTTTGTTTACAATGGCTTAGATTGGGACGATTATGGTGCTGTAAACTTATCCGCTCCACGCTCCTATTTTCATTTCTTAGGTAAAGCTGCTTGGCGTGTGAAAAATGTAGCCGGCGCTATTGCTGTTGTTAAAGCCCTACCTGGCGAACGATTAATGGTACTTGGTGGCCATCGTTGTAATCTGAAAATGGGATTCCGCTTAACCCT
>JAQWAN010000216.1 GCA_028707655.1 Bacteroidaceae bacterium | reverse complement strand
GAATTCACCTTGGGCAACATATCATTTCCAACTGTCACATGAAATTTTTCGGTTCTACAATCATATTCCCAAGTCACCACATCGGCATATTTAAGCGAAAGCATTGTTTTAAGGTTTGCCTCACGTAGTTCATTGGTTAACCGAGTGTTTTCTGTTATATTTCGCCAAGTACCCACCACCCCAATAATCTTATCCTGTTCTTTATTTACAATCATGGAAGATTGAAAATAAATTAACTTATAAACATCAGAAGGGTCTCTGAAACGTACCACAGCCGTTTTCGATTCTGCTTTTCCTTGAAGAATCTCCTCAATCCGCCCCATATGTGCTTTGGCATCTTCGGGTAAGATATACTTATCAAATTCGTCATAAGAGAGTTTTATGCCAGGCAACGAATAGCCAAAGAGAGAGGAGAAAAGTTTTGTTTTTTTACTGTACTGCCACACAGAGGTCTCACCTGCAGATAAGGAGAGTTTTAAATAGCGATTTATCTGGTCGGTAAGCCGTGCCGTTTTAGAGACACGAATACGCAATACCGCAATAATAGTACCACAGATAACAATCAAAAAAGAAAGTATAAAAAACAGATGCGAAGCTAACGAGGAGATATGTGTGTTATTATTATACATACCAAACCACTTATCATAGATTTTTTGATAAGTACCATCCTGCTTCAATGCATCAATCGTTTTATTGATCTTTACAATAAGCGCTTTATTGGCTTGCCCAGTTGCAAAATGCAGCGAATAGGGTTTGTTAGGTAAAAGATTGACCTCTAAATTATCGAACTTATAGCGTCGGACATAACTCTCTGCACTATATTGTGGCAAGAGTATAGCATCCCCTATACCATCGCTTAACATCTTTAATCCCTCTACTATTGTATGTATTGGAATAGTACTACACTTAAAGCCATTGTGTTTTAGTTCAGACGCAACAAAACCATTTTTGATAACAAAAATGGTTTTTCCTCTAACATCACTTAACCGTTTATAGCCATCCCTTTTTCGAGAGACAATACTAGGGTAAGAAAACACGATGGTGTTCGAAAAAGCGAATGTTTTAGCTCTTTCTTTGTCATAGATTATATCTAATAGCAAATCGGCTGCACCATTTTTTACCATACGATGTATAGTAGTCCAATCATCCTGTTTTAAAAGATAAGGCTGTTGTAGATGTTCAAAAATAGCATCCACCAAATCGACACAAAATCCAGTTATTTTTCCCGACTCATCCACATAGTCGTATGGAGGATAAGTCCCCTCCGTTAAAACCACATAGGGTCTCTCTTCAGTAGCAAAGCTCAGCTGAATGAAGAATAGGAAAAAGATAGGAACTATTTTTAGTACTTTTCGGATCATTATATATGTGTGAAAGACTAAGGTAAGGCATTATGGGGCAAATGTAGTCTTTTCTCATTACACTCAATTTGTTTGGATTATTAATTTAACATAATATTTACCCTGAAACAACGTCTTATTTTGTTAATTTTAGTTGTAAAACACGCTTTGTCTCTGGTTGAACAGCAAAACGATTGTCGCACCGTTCACCCACTAGCCAAACAATATCGTTTCCACTACACATCACAAACTGTTTTTCTTTCTCCGCCAGACTATATTTACGGTCGGTTAGATAGTCGCTAACTAATTTCTTCCCCTTCATTCCAAAAGGCACAAACCAATCGCCCTGCTTCCATCTTCTTAGTGTCAATGGTAACGTTAATTTATCGGCATCCAACGAAGCAAAAGTAGCCAAACGTGGAATCTTATAGTGTGTCCTATCCGCTACCAACATCTCCTCAATGGTTGGCGCTTCTCTGCTATTAACATCCTCCAATGTTTGCAGCATCAAGGTTCCGCGTTCTCTAGTTAATCGATGCGTTGCACTATAATAACATTTGCCCGATTGTCCATCTAGAGCGTCAAAAATAAGTGCAATCATATCCGGAGTGAAGTGATAAGGAGATAGTATGGTATATAATAAGGAAGCAGGTGCCACCTCTTTCTTTAATAAATCAATAGAAATAACCACCAACGCATCTGTAGAAGGAGTCACCACACGCAACATCGCTTCTTGCTGTGCCGCATGATAAACAGCTGCCACATCTGCCATTCGGAGCGTTGTGTCTGCTAATGTCTTGCGCACAGAAGGGTTCATCGATTCTAATAGAGGCAATAGCTGTAAGCGGATTTTGTTGCGCTTAAACAGATCTTCCAGGTTTGTACTATCCGTAACAAAAGGTTGGTCAATTGTTGCCAAATAAGCAACCAAATCGTTGCGAGAAAGAGTTAACAACGGACGAACAATGGCTCCATTGATGGGTTTTATGCCACACAATCCATCTATACCCGCCCCACGTATCAGATTTAGCAAAAAAGTCTCAATACTATCATCGCGGTGATGCGCCACTGCCACCACAGCTGCTCCAGTACTTATTCGTAGCGATTCAAACCAATCGTAGCGTAAATCGCGAGCCGCCATCTCAACGGAGATATGATGGGCAGCTGCGTAGGTTAATGTATCAAAATGTGTACAGTGTAAAGGTACCTTGAGCGAAGCACATAGTGCGGTTACAAAATCCTCGTCGCGCTGTGATTCCTCTCCTCTGAGATGAAAATTACAATGTGCAGCTTCGCATTTGTAGCCCAGTGTAATCAATAACCGGAGCAGCGCTACAGAGTCGGCTCCACCACTTAGTGTAACCAAAACAAGATCCGATTTGCTAAAGAGCTTTTGCTCCACAATATATTGTTGTACACTGCGTAGTACATTCTTTGTTTTATTCATGTTACAAATATAAGTAGCTACTACCTATTACGCAATATAAGTCTGGTATTTATTCCTATAGCTCCTTCTTTTGACTCCTTCTTTGTGCAAGAAAATAGAGAGAGAGGAGCTGCTCTATCTAGCTAATGTTCGCAGCAATATAAACAAATAAAAAACGTCAATCATCAATAAACAATCTATAAGGACTTCTAAATAGACAACGAAAGATTGCACAGCAGAAGCAAATAATCTATCTTTGTTTAAAATATACGCATATGCATCTATCAGATCTACATACAGGAGAGCGAGGAGTCATAGTAAAGGTGCAAGGACATGGTGGATTTCGCAAACGAATCATAGAAATGGGTTTTGTGAAAGGAAAAATAGTTGAGGTACAACTTAACGCCCCGCTCAACGACCCCATTAAATATAAATTGATGGGCTATGAAGTTTCGCTACGCCGACAAGAAGCCGAACGCATAGAAGTCATTTCAGAAAAAGAAGCCCTATTACACAAAAAGGAGCTTACAGCATATTACGGTTCATCCACCGACCCCGATCAACTCGACCAAGAAGAGCTCATGAATCGGTTAGCACAAAAAAGACAACATCATATCACCATTGCATTAATAGGTAATCCCAATTGCGGAAAGACCTCTCTCTTTAACATTGCATCGGGTGCACATGAACATGTTGGCAATTATAGCGGTGTTACGGTAGACGCCACAGAAGGTACCGTCCGGTTTGAAGGCTATCATATTCGGTTAATCGATCTACCCGGCACCTATTCACTCTCCGCCTATACCGCAGAAGAGCTCTATGTGCGCAACTACCTCACCAATGAAACGCCAGATATTGTTATCAACGTAGTAGATGCCTCTAACCTAGAGCGTAACCTCTACCTAACCACGCAGCTCATTGACATGAACATGAATG
>JAQWAN010000215.1 GCA_028707655.1 Bacteroidaceae bacterium | reverse complement strand
GTGAGCTGCAGCCCGTTAGCAATGAAGAGCAACTGATTTGTTTTGCTGATAAGTTCTTTTCTAAGACCAAATTGGGCAAGATGAAAACACAAGAGAAGATTGTGCTGTCGCTTTCTAAATATGGTCGAGATAGTGTTGATCGTTTCTTAGCGTGGAATTCACTTTTTTTGCACGCCTAAAAAATCATTAAAATGGCACATTCTCGCCGTTGTTTGCAGGAGATTGTGTATTTTTGTCACCACATGTGTAAACGTACTTGAATGTCGCAAATAAAAAATAACGAGAAAACGTTCTTATGTCTTTTCAGTCTGTGGTTGCTGCTGCCTTTTTGTCTGCTGGCACACAGTGAATTAGGTACTATGTCTTATGGTTTCCCGTCTTTTGTTACTCCTCCAAAAGATAGTCTAAGTACGTTGAAAGATTCAACAAGTCAAGCGCCCAAAAAACAAGCTCTTGATGCACCTGTTGTCTACGAAGCTACAGATTCTGTTGTTTTTAGTCAAGGAAGTGTTGCACGTTTGTATGGAGATGGTAAGATTAACTATCAAAAAATTGAACTAACGGCAGAACGGATTGCCCTAAACATGGACAGTAGTCAGGTACATGCGGTGGGCGTAAAAGATACGTTAGGACAGACAAAGGGTTCTCCTATCTTCAAAGATGGCGAAACGCCCTATGAATCGGAACAGATTACCTATAACTTTAAATCAAAGAAGGGCTTTATTAATAATGTAGTGACCCAACAAGGGGAGGGCTATGTGACGAGTGAAGACGCCAAAAAAGGTGCAGATGATGAGCTATATCTACAACATGGTAAATACACCACTTGCGACCATCACGACCATCCTCATTTCTATTTGGCGCTGACTCGTGCTAAGGTACGTCCTAAAAAGAATGTTGTTTTTGGTCCCGCTTATTTAGTGGTAGAAGATGTTTCTCTTCCCATTTTTATTCCTTTCGGCTTTTTCCCCTTCTCGAGTAGTTACTCTTCCGGCTTTCTGATGCCAACCTATGGTGATGAAACCACGCGTGGCTTTTATCTACGAGATGGTGGTTACTATTTTGCTATTAGCGACCGGCTAGATTTAGCCCTACGTGGAGAAATCTTTACCAAAGGCTCATGGGGATTAAGTGCTCAAACGCGTTATAACACCCGTTATAAGTATTCTGGTAATTTCTTGTTTAGTTATTTAGTAACCAAGACGGGAGAAAAAAATATGCCGGATTATATGGTTTCTAAAGATTTAAAATTGCAGTGGAGTCATCGACAAGACTCAAAAGCAAATCCCAACACTAATTTTTCGGCATCGGTAAATTTTGCGACTAGTAGCTATGAGAAGAAAAACTTGGATAGTTATTACGATCCAGCAGCTAACTCACAAAACACTAGAACATCTAGTGTTAGTTATGAACGAAGAATACCAAGCTTAAACTTAACACTTTCCAGTTCTTTTAATATTGCACAGACATTGCGCGATTCTTCTGTCAATCTAACTCTGCCCGATTTAAACATTGTGGTGGGACGTACCTATCCCTTTAAGAAGAAGAAAAAGGTGGGCGAGGAAAAATGGTATGAAAAAATATCTTTGAGCTATACAGGACGTTTAAGTAATAGCATAAGCACGAAAGATGATAAACTATTCAAATCTAATTTGATTAGAGATTGGCGCAATGGTATGTCTCATCGAATACCTGTTAGTGCTAATTTTCAGTTATTTAAATATATAAATATTACTCCTTCTGTTAATTACACCTCTCGTTGGTATACCCAAAAGGTGAATGAAAGTTGGGATAGTTCTGCGCAAGCCATACAAAAGGATACGGTCTATGGCTTTAATAGAGTCTATAATTATAACTTTAGTGTCAGCCTTAATACAAAACTGTATGGTTTCTATACCCCATATAAAGCTATCTTTGGCGATAAGATTCAGCAGATTCGTCACGTGTTTACTCCCTCTATCAGTTATAGTGCATCTCCTGATTTTGGTGCTGCTCACTATGGCTATTATAAAACCTATACCTATACAGATGCGGATGGTGAGGTGAGAACACGCGAATATTCGCCCTATGCAAATTCGCTTTTTGGTGTACCAGGAAAGGGTAAGCAGGGTATTATTAGTATGAGCGTTTCTAATAATGTAGAGATGAAAATTAAATCTAGTCGCGACTCATCTGGGGTTAAAAAGATTAGTCTGATTGATGAGCTGGGAGCTAGTATCTCTTATAATATGGCAGCCGAAGAAAAGCCATGGAGCGACCTCTCGATGAATCTGCGTATGAAAATATCTAAAAGCTATACCCTTAATCTTAGCACTAGCTTTGCAACTTATGCCTATCAGTTTGATGACGATGGAAATGTTTATGTAGGCGACCGGACAGAGTGGTCGTATGGTCGTTTTGGTCGTTTTCAGGGACTAGGTTCCTCTTTCTCTTATACGCTTAACAACCAGACTTGGAGCAAATGGTTTGGTAAAGAGGAGGAGCCCAGGGAGCAAAAGGATCAGAAGAAGGGCGATAAGAAAGAGGAGTTAAAGGAGAAGGGCTCATTACGAGAAAAGAAGACCACCAAAGCTACTCTAGACGATGATGGCTATATGAAATTTAAGATGCCTTGGTCCTTAAGTCTTTCCTATTCTTTTCAGGTTCGAGAAAATACCTATAACTATAGTGCAGACCGAATTAATAAAAAGACGATGCGCTATCCATATATGATTACCCATACTTTGAGTGGATCTGGTAATTTTAAATTGGGTAATCGTTGGAGCATCTCTTTCTCTAGCTCTTACGACTTTGATGCGAATGAGATAGCACAAACCACCTTTAATATAACCCGCGACTTACACTGTTTTACGATGCGATGTTCGCTTTCTCCCTTTGGTCGCTGGAAATCGTATAATTTCTCCATCTCTGCCAATTCAAGTATGCTAGCCGATGCTTTGAAATGGGAACGAAAAAACAACGCTTCTAGCAGCAATGTGAAGTGGTATTAATTTTCTTATAACACAATAGCTTTACACAAAAATGGCTATCTCAAAACTTGAGATAGCCATTTTTATAGGTTTGGTTAGCAGCTAGTTTATTACCATGTAATAGGTTGTTTATGCTGCTTCTTTAAATAGTTGTTTGCCAGACTAAAATGTTTGCATTTCATAAAACCACGGTAGGCCGATAATGGTGATGGGTGAACACTCTTGAGCACTAGATGTTTATCTGTATCAATAAATGCTCCCTTCTTTTGCGCAGGATTTCCCCATAAGAGAAAAACAAGGTGCTCTTTTTTACTTGCCAGATGATGAATCACGGCATCCGTAAAGGTTTCCCATCCTTTGTTCTTATGAGAGTGTGCCTTGTCCTTTTGTACCGTAAGCACCGTATTTAGGAGTAGGACACCCTGCTTAGCCCATCTTTCTAATGACCCAGAATCGGGACGTTCTATTCCAATATCTTCTTTGAGTGCCTTAAAAATATTAACCAAAGAGGGGGGTTGTTTTATCCCATCGTTCACCGAGAAACTTAATCCATGTGCTTCCCCTTCTCCATGGTAGGGGTCTTGTCCAATAATCACTACTTTTACAGCATTGTAGGAGCAGAGATTAAAGGCAGAAAAAATGGTATCTTTTGGGGGATAGATCGTTGTTGTGGAATACTCCTCTTCAACAAATTGGTCCAAAGCTAGAAAATAATCTTTAGAAAACTCATCCGATAG
>JAQWAN010000214.1 GCA_028707655.1 Bacteroidaceae bacterium | reverse complement strand
TTCACAGGAACATTATAGGGAAACATTTGGATATAATCTCCTTCTGTTTTTAACGATGTAAGTGTTTTACCACTTGCATCAATAGCTGCATTAAACTTGGAAGATAAACGATCGGGCTTAACCTCTGAGGCATTGGTAACCCGTAGTTCAATGGATACGGATTGTGTAGTGGGATTGCCAACACACGAAACAACCTCGCAGCGAATACGATTATTAGAAAGGGTTAAATCGCCTTTCTGAAGAACAGGCACGGGAGCAGCACTAGCTTGTGGAGCAGCACTGGCTTGTGGAGCGATTTCTGCTTCTGGTAGCTCCTCGGAGAGGGCTTCTGGCTCATCAACAGGCGATTCTTTAGGCAATAGAGGGATAATTTTTTCTATTAATAAAGAGGCTTGTTCATAGCACGATACATTGGCAGGAACAGCAGATAAATAATTTAAAGCATCCTCATATTTACCCAATTGAAATAGGGTTTGGCCCTGTGCAATGATAGAAGCACAGTTTTTGGTGAAATAATCGGCTACATTCATTCGTGTGGTGCGGATGAAACGCGTAAAACGAATATCGGTAACACGAATGGATTGTATTAAATGAGATAGAATCTCATCGGATGTTCCTGTGTTTTGTGCATTCAAAGGAATAACTAAACTGCCATACAAACTTTTGTCTACTTTATTTTTAGCTAACAAAGTAAATTCTCCTTTTACATAAGAAACGGTTTGCAACAGACCATCTGTCTGCATCTCTTTTTCAATAACTAACTGAGGCTCCATAACAAAGACATTCTGATCAAAAGATGCTCCCGCGTTGTTACGACCTAGGATTTGCTCTACACGCAATTTTAACTGCGATTGAAGTGCGGGGGATAGGTTTTCTGATACAGGGTCAGCAACCGAAAAATTAACGGTGCCTTGTGCCCATAGAGTAGCAGAACATGCCATTAGGAAAAGAGCTATTACTAATTTTTTCATGGTTATTCAATTATAAAGTTAATCACTTGTCCAGCATTTCGAATGGTTCTAACACCATGGCCTAATGGCTGTACTAATGTATGCAAATAGCGTTGTATCTTTGCGCGCATCTTTCCAATAGAAAATGGATTACCACTTACTGGATCGTATACGGGCACACGCATACTAATCTCGATGTATTTATCACTACTAACAATGTCATAGGTTCCTTTATAGGAATTGCTTCCCATCCAGCTATGTAGAGCGGTTTCAAAATCATCGCCTTCTGTACCAATTGGTGTATAGGCATCAATCTCACAATTAGGACCTAATTCTATCAAGACTTTAAGCTCTCTTCCATTCTCTACCATATCAGCAAAACTCGACTGTAGTTGATAGAAGAAATTATCGGAGATTTTATCTAAGGCACGATCGGCTAATTTTACAGAATCGGTAGTAGCAAACTTATCACTACCATAACTAGCATTGGCTAATGAGGCACCAGTGGCAGTTTCATTGGCTGCTAAGAGAATCATCACTTCGGATAATCCGCCTTCAAATTTATTCACCTCGGCGGTTACACTAACACTAATATCGACCTTGGAATTACGAACGATAGATTTCAAAACATCGCTCTGTGCAGAGACTGCTTCAGATATTACTTCGTTCGTTTTTACTGCTTTAAGCATGGTTACAAAATCGCGGGTAGGAAATCCTCTTTGCGAGAATGCTTCTTTTACTTTAGAAAGAGATAGGCTCATCATTGGATTAGATTCAATAAGCTCTCTTATATCTTGTCCCTCTTTAGCATAGGGAACAACCATCACTTTGGGCTGAGAAGCTTGACTCCCAACACCTCTAGTACTTACACTATCTATCTGTTGTGCCATCATAAAAGGAGTAATGGTCAACAACCAGACTAAAAACACTATTTTCTTCATATTTTTTTTCTTTATTGGTTTATACGGACTAAAATCCCATTTTGAAAAGTCTTTTCTGACGTAGTTTCTGACGTAGGGAATTGGTATTTATCGTTATGTCACAAGGCATCTTTTTCACTTTATGTCCCTTTTCTTTACGCAAAGAACCTACTTTTTCAATATGCAAAATACAATCTTTATAAGCTTTACTTACAAAAAAATCGTTCATAGCAGCTGCATTGTTTTTCATAACTCTGCTCTCTACTAACATAGCAGGATGATCTGTTGAGAATCCACTAAAAAGAACGGCTTTTATAGCCCGGAGTTCTGCATCTTCTTGTGCAATAGCTATGTTTTTACCATACCCAAGACTTCTGACTACGATAGTACTCTTGTCTTGCATCTCTTGAATCAAGTTGACCGATCCACCATGTGCCACTGGCTCTACTTTTGGAGAACAACTTGTGATTGCCAATAGACAAATCGCTATACCTAAAATTTTTCTCATAATGCTTTATTTTAAAACTAATTTACATTGAACAAAACTATTCATACTCACCTTTTCAAAGGACTGAATAATCTGATTTTTTCCTTCTTTCATTTTACAACGTGAAGTGCCATCGGGCAATAGCTCCACTACTTTGGCTATTCCAACCAATTTCTCTGTACGCTGAAAATCACCATTACCATCTCTAATAAGGGTAACATAATTTACTTCAAAGATATCTTTTTTATGTACATTTTGCTCTGCTCCACAGGAAATAATCATATATTTCCCCTCATATTTTTTCATCGCTCCATATACCGCAAAATTATTGGTAAAATAATCTACCATTTTTTGGGTTAAAGACTGTAGGGCTTCGTCGATGGCAGCTTCTACAGTGTTGCGAACAATTATTTTTTTAAAATTACTAATAAAGGTGCGAGACTCGGCTACTTCTAACTGCGATGAATTGGTATTAACGATTCGAGGGGTTAACGCCATAACACAGGTATATCCGGATGCTCCACTGGTTTTTTTCGTAATTTGGCAACGGGTAACGGTACAACTTAATGAGAAATCATTACTCACATTGTTAAGGTACTCTATCCGACGCTCTGGCGATAAATCGATAAATGCCTCATTAGACATATACTTAATTTGAGACTTTGCAGCATCATCATCAATAACCGTAAAACGACCGGATGAAACGGCGGCTTCTGCTATTTTAGCCCGCACCATTTCTGCGTATTCTTTATTTGCATTAAATTGATTGTCGGAGAAAAGAATCGTATCGATTCGTAAAACCATAGCGGTCTTTGCTCTTTCTTGTGCAAAGAGTAGCTGGGTAAAAAAAAGTACAAAAGAAATAAGAATGAATCGTTTCATAAATGGGTTAGTTGTTTTTTAATTGTTTTAAAGCTTCAGAATTCTCTTTAATTTTTCGTTGGATTAAAGGAATTACCTTTACTGTCATATATAATGCACTAACAGATTTCTTTATTTTCATCATATAGGTTAACAGTAGAGAGGGGTCTTTCGAGAATATTTTATAAAGAGCTGCAGACGATTTGGCTAGTTTATAGGCTGCAACAGCAGCACCACCTAATTTCACGGTGGCCTCCGAATAAGCCTTTAATGCATCACTCTTCCCTATCTCTTTACCTGTATTTTTGTTTCGAGCATACATCTCTGTCAGCTTCAAGCCGTTTTCTTCAATCTCTCTGGTCTCTATCTGAATAAAATCAATTTTTCTCTCTGTATCATAGACTAAAGCAAAAATAAGATTCGTTTCTCTAAAAAAATCATCTAAATCGTTTATCCCTGTACAGGCCTTTATGGGTTCATAGGTCTCCAGAAATTTCTGGTATTTTATTCGGGTC
>JAQWAN010000018.1 GCA_028707655.1 Bacteroidaceae bacterium | reverse complement strand
TCTTTGTCAAGACCTGCGAATACACTCCATTGGCATCTGCTCCTTGCTGTTTACTAACAGCAATGGTTACCGCTGGCATACCCTCGTAAGAGACGTAAGAAGTAACCAGCGATTGTCCCTCTTTTACCGTAGCAATAGAGGACAAATAAACAGGTACTCCCTTATTCATTCCAACAATCAGATGTTTTACCTCTTCTGCGCTCTTTAAGAAATTGCCTGTCTCTAATTGAAAAACAGTGTTCGAGCGATAGGCCTTTCCAGCCACTTGTTGATGATTGGCACCCTGAATATAATTGGATACAGTGGTCAAGTCGAGATTAAAACCGGCTAGTTTACTACGATCAACCTCAATGGTTAGTTGTCTAGAACGTCCACCAATAAGATGCACATTGGTTACATTAGGTATCTTCTTAATCTCATCTTCTATGAGCTCGGCTTGTTGACGAATGATATAATCGGAACGTTCCCTGCTCCATAAAGTGATCGATAAAACGGGAACATCGTCAATAGAACGTGTTTTGATTAGAGGCATAGAGACACCAGGAGGCATCTGGTCCATATGTTTGAGTATCTCATTGTATAAATTAACTAACGATCGTTGCAGGTCCTCGCCCACTTTAAACTGCGCTGTTAACATAGCCTGTCCATTCATACTGCTAGAATAGACATGCTCTATCCCTTTTACATTCCATATAATTTTCTCTAAGGGAGCTATATATAAACGTTCTATCTCTTGAGGAGAAGCACCAGGTGCACCTAAGAATATATCTGCCACAGGTACAACGATCTGTGGTTCCTCTTCACGAGGTATTAAATAGATACTGTAAGCACCGATGAGCAAAAAGGCTACCATCAACAACAAAGAGAGCTTACTCTGTAAAAATCCTTTGGCTATATTGCCAGCTATTCCGTTTTTCATCTTCTTAGTCTTTTTGAATAGTTTGTACTGGTAAGCCATTACTCAACCGGTGTTGAGCAGGTACAATAACTTGGTCGGTAACTGATAAGCCCGATAAGACCTCTGTTGTTTCTCCATTTGTAGAGCCAATACGTAACCAACGCAAAAGAGCTTGTTGATTGGCTGTTACCACATAAACACCTACTAATCCACCTTTATAAATCAGGGTCTTGGTTGGAATTAGAATGGCAGAAGCAGCACGACTATCTACCTTTGAAGCTACTTGAAAGGTTACTATGGCACGCATCCCAGAGAGTAACTGTTGTTGAACAGCATCTGGAACCGTAAGGGTAACATTGTAATGTCCACCTGTAGATACCGATGATGCACTACGCTCAACAATGGTTGCGGCAAAAGAGAGTTGAGCAGATTCTATTCTAACTGCTGCAGACATTCCCTTTTCTACTCGCGTAATCTCTGACTCGTTCAACTGTGTATGAATAACAAAACGAGCGGATTGTTCTAAGGTAACCAACGGCATTCCAGGAGTAGCTAAACTACCCTCATCTACCGCTACATGAACAACTGTTCCTGCATAAGGTGCCACAATTTGTGTATATGCACGTTGCGCTGTGGCAGCGTGTAATTGTTGTTGTGCAGCAATCTTCTTTGCACGAATACCTTGATATTGTAACTGTACATTTTCAAATTCTTTTAAAGATACACTACCTCTAGTAAGCATCTCTTGATAGCGTGCACTGTCTTTTAAGGCAACTTGGTAGGCTTGGTCAGCTTGACGAAGCATTGCTTTAGCTTGTAACTCTTGCGCTATTAGCTCAGTATCACTCAAGCTAATTAGTAGCTCTCCTTTTTTAACCTTTTCACCCTGTTTTACATGTACCTTATCCACATAACCCATGATTCGCGTTCCTAAACGTGCTGTCTCTGAAGAAACGACCTGTCCGGTTGAGATCAGTTGATTAATGGACTCTTGTTGCGGATAAACGGTTGTTACCGCTAACGGTGAACTATCTTTCTTCTTGGATGAATCAGCATTACTACAAGAAGCTAATGAGAGAAAAAAGAAAAGTGCGATGACTATATTTTTCATATTATACTATATTTACTAAACTATTAATAGGGGAGATAACTTGAATTATTCTTGTGTAGAGGTTATAAAACGAAGATAAGCAATGGTAAGGTTTTGTTTAAATTGTACCGAAGCATATCCCAAACGTTGTTGGGATAGCTGACTTTGGATACGTAACAAATCACTCGTGGAGGATAATCCCTGTTCATATCTATCTTGTTGCATACGATAAGCCAGTTGCGTTTGTTGCACCATTAAGGCTACTTGTTTTTTTTCGAGTTCTAAATCGGTGTACTGTCGTTTAGTACGGTCATATTCAATACGCGACTTTTGTTCGGCCTCGCTCAACATGCTTACTGCCTTGTCTCGCTGTAACAGCGCTGAACGAACTTTGTGTATGTTTTGTGTGCCAGAGAATAATTGCCACGATAGATTAAGGCCTAACAAATAACTACTTCTGTTAAATTTAAAGGCTCTTTTATCGTTAAATTGATAAGACCCAAAAGCATTTAAGCGAGGAAGAAAACGCATCTTCTGTGCAATAACATTTTTCTTTGCCGATTGAATGCCAGCACGATAAGCTAACAAGTCGGTTCTATTGGATAGATCGGCTATAGAAACGGTAGGGAAAGACCAATGAATAGTATCTACTTGATATACTACAGCCGACTCTTTGCCCATCAACAGACTTAACTGGTCGCTCGTATTGATAATGGCTGTTTCTGCTTGTTGCAGTTGTGAGAGCATTTTTAGATGAAAAGCCTCTGCCTCTAACAAATCGGCTTGCTGTATCAATCCTCTTTGATACATATCTTTAGCGCGTTTCAAAAAAGAGGTGGAGGTTTTCACAGCATCTTGAACAACAGCATAGCTCTTATAGGAAAGACCCAACTGTAAATAGGTTTGTGCCACCTGCAAACGGAGATACTCTTGTCTACGTTGACGCGATAATTCTTTCATCTTAGCATGGCTTCGTGCACTTGCTCTAGAAAAAATGGCATCTAGGTTTAAAATAGGTTGATTAAAGGATAACTCTGCATAGTAATTATGGGTTATTCCTGGATCATTCAAAAGAACGGGATTAAAATCGGCTTGTGTAGCTCTTTGTTGCTTCAGCTTGAATCCAAAAGCATTTAATGGGTCGTTACTAATAACTGCACTATAGTTAAAATTTAACTGGGGTAAAAAAGCGGCATCTGCTTCTCTACTCTGCTCCTTAGCAATTAATGCATCTATCTTTGATTGTTGAAGTTGACTGTTGTTATGTAAAGCATTATCCAAAGCTTGCGATAACTTAAGGGCCACTGTATCACTCCGACTCTCCAACTGCTCATCTTGAGCCTTCACGGAGAAGGAAAAGAAACTGAAAGAAAACATCAGGATTAAGAGACTATTTCTTCGATTCATACTGTTCATATTATTATTCTACTTGTTTGTTTACGACTAATGCCAATAATTAAAATTTCTTTTTTCTTTTATTTCCAATGGAACACAATGCAAATATAGGACGTTTATTTCTTTAAATAAAATATTCCAATGGAAAATAATATAGATCCCACGAAATTAACTTAATATAACAACTATTTAACAGAATTAAACAATTTAAGCTAAAACGAAATAGCCACTAAGAACAAAACAAATAAGATAGAAATTAGTTTAAAATTTAAACGAAAAACAATACATAGACGAACCAAAAAATAGATAAATTAAAGATTCTTGCACCCATGAATCTAATTATTTTGTGTAATTTTGCTAAATAATATACACACTGATGATAGACCAACCCACCGTAGAAAGAATCATGGACGCAGCAAACATTGTTGAAGTTGTTTCTGAGTTTGTTACACTAAAAAAGAGGGGTGTTAATTTTGTAGGACTATGCCCTTTTCATGATGAGAAAACGCCTTCATTCTCCGTTTCTCCAGCACGTGGCATCTGTAAGTGTTTTAGTTGCGGAAAGGGAGGAAATGCAGTGCACTTTATTATGGAGCATGAGCAAATGACCTATTACGAGGCACTTAAATTCTTAGCAAAGAAATATAATATAGAAGTACAAGAGCGGGTCTTAACCGACAAAGAAAAAGAGGCGCAAAGTGCTAGAGAAAGTCTATTTATTGTTAATGAATTTGCTGCTACCTATTTTCAAAACATACTCCACAATCATATTGACGGACAATCCATAGGGATGTCTTATTTTAGAAACAGAGGGTTCAGAGATGATATCATTCAAAAGTTTCAACTAGGATTCTCTACGAATCAACGCGAAGCACTCTATCTTGAAGCAATGAAACGTGGTTATAAAAAAGAATACCTCGAAGAAACCGGGTTATGCTACACAACAGATAATGGTAAAATGCGCGATCGCTTTTGGGGACGTGCTATCTTTCCAATACATACCCTATCGGGTAAGGTTATTGCTTTTGGTGGACGAGTATTAAAGGCAGATGCTAAAACAGCTAAATATGTCAACTCACCAGAATCCCAAATCTATCATAAGAGTAAAGAGTTATATGGTATCTACTTTGCTAAACAAAGTATAATCAAAAAGAACTTATGCTTTTTGGTAGAGGGTTATACAGATGTTATCTCCATGCATCAAGCAGGGGTTACAAATGTGGTAGCATCTTCTGGGACAGCCCTTACCACAGGACAGATTAAGATGATTCATCGACTAACGGATAATATAACGGTGCTTTATGATGGAGATGCAGCGGGTATCAAAGCTTCCATAAGGGGTATCGACATGTTACTAGAGGAGGGGATGAATATTAAAGTGCTGTTGCTACCGGATGGAGAAGATCCAGATTCCTTTGCAAAAAGCAGACGAGCCGACGACTTTCAAGCTTACATAGATAAGCATCAGGTAGATTTTATCCAGTTTAAGACCGATTTATTGCTCAAAGAAGCTGGGAATGACCCTATCAAAAGAAGTGAGTTGATTACGGATATCGTAAAGAGCATAGCCGTTATACCAAGGGCTATTGTGCGCGACGTGTATATTAACGAATGTAGTAGAAGACTTAAGATAAACAATCAACTTTTGCTCAATGAGGTGATTAAGATTAAAAGGAATGCACAAGAGAGGGATTATGCCAAAAAGAAACCCACACGAGAAACTCCTATTCAAGCACCAACATTTAGTTCAGCAAATGAAAAAGCAAATCAGGCCATCTACAAACGAGAAGAAACAATCACGCGTATTCTTGTGAGATATGGAGACACTGAATTAATTTGTGTGGAGAATGAACAGGGAGAAGAGGAGGTTCTATCGGTGGCTCAGTTTATTATTAACGATCTAAGAACTGACGATTTGCACTTTACGCAACCAGTGTTTAAGGAGATTCTTGAACTAACAGAAGAGCACTTAGCTCATCCACAATCTAAATTAGAGCGCGTACTAACCCTTCATCCTCAAAAGGAGATTAGAGATACTGCCATGGAGATGCTGAATGATAGATATGAACTCAGCCGTATCTATACGAAGGATGACTCCGATAACAGTAATAAGCTCTACGATATTGTTTTACGAGTTTTGGCCGATTATAAATCGACTATTATCTCTAATGAAATAAAAGAGCTAACGCAATCGTTAAAAGACCCCAATATAGCAGGAAACGATGCACTTTGCAAAAAAACGCTAGAACGTTATCAAGAGCTTAAGCAAATATTAGATACGATATCGAAACAACAAGGCGATAGATCTATCATACCATTATAGGTATAGGCACAAAAAAACCTAGATAACAAAAACTTATCTAGGTTTATAAGAGATGTACTATAAAAAGTATTACCCTATAATGGGTTATGGATGAATCAATTTAAGAAACTCATTTTGTTTCTCCACTTTTTCAAATTCGCCGATGTAATAAACGGTGGTAGTTAAAGAGTTGAGTTTTTCCACACCACGCATTTGCATACACATATGAGAGGCCTCTATCACCACCATTACTCCTAATGGATGCAGCGTTTCTTCAATACAATCGGCTATCTGCTTGGTCAAACGTTCTTGTATCTGCAAACGATGTGTAAACACATCTACCACACGAACAATTTTACTCAATCCTGTGTTATACCCATTAGGTATGTAAGCCACGTGCGCTTTTCCATAAAAAGGTAACATATGATGTTCACAAAGCGAATGTATCTCGATATCTTTCACGAGTATCATCTGCTTATAATCTTCTTTAAAAATAGCGGATTTAAGAATTGCGGAAGGGTCCATTCGATAACCACGCGTCAATGCCATCATTGCCTTTGCTACACGGTGTGGCGTTCGTACCAATCCCTCACGTTGAGGGTCTTCGCCTAACAAAGCCTCTATTTCCCGATAATGATCTTCTAATTGCTTGATGACCTCTGGGTCTAGGTTCTCGTTTTCCAACATATTAATAGGTAATATTTATTTTATCTCTTACAATAGACAGTTCTTTGAAATCACTTGTCTTTTTAATCTCTCGTAACATTGCATCCGCTTCTTCAAAACTGAGGAAATCACCTACTCTACAGGTCCATCTTGGCGGCATAAAATGCGTATAAGTAACAAGTGTAGGGAACTTAGCATTTAACAAGCTAGCTTGTTCTAAGGCCTCGTTTTTTGCGCGTCGCGAATTGTTTCCTGCATAAATCTGAATACGATAGCCTGGATGTTTGATAACCCGCTGACTGCCTAATGCTAAAGAGTCTAACATACTATTTCGTAATCGCAAAGTAATACGGGGGTCTTGATGAATAGTAATGACTCCCTCACCAACTTTGATCTCTTGCAAACTCTTTACAATATCTTGTGCAGATAGAGTAAGTGGTAACACAAACAGTAGTAGTAAAAACAACTTTGCTTTCATCGAAATCAGTTTAAATAATTAAGAAATAATTCTTGTTGCCACTACAAATATAGTGGCAACAAGATAAGTTTTTTATTTATTGAATGCATCAATAATACCTTTGAAATCGGCAACCTTCAATGCAGCACCACCAATCAAACCACCATCAACATCTAAGTTGGAGAATAGTTCTTTTGCGTTTGAAGCTTTACAGCTACCACCATAAAGGATAGAAGTGTTTTCAGCTACTTCTTTACCAAATTTGTCGGCTACAACTGAACGGATATAAGAATGAATCTCTTGTGCTTGTGCAGCAGAAGCAGTCTTACCTGTACCAATAGCCCAAACTGGCTCATATGCTAAAATGATTTTAGAGAAATCTTCTACAGAAAGGTCAAATAAAGATCCAGCTAATTGTGCATAAACCACTTCATTTTGTTTTTCTGCCTCACGTTCCTCCAATACTTCACCAATACAAAAGATAGGTGTTAAGCCGTTAGCCAAAGCTAATTTTACCTTCTCTGCTAATAATTCAGCTGTTTCGTGATAATAAGCACGACGTTCAGAGTGACCTAAAATTACATATTTAGCACCAGTAGAAGCTATCATAGAAGCTGAAATTTCTCCTGTGTATGCTCCAGACTCTTTGTTTGCACAGTTTTCTGCACCAACACCAATTTTAGCTGCATCTACCAATGGAGTAACAGAAGCTAAATGTATGTAAGGTGTACAAATAACAACGTCACAATTTTGAGTTTCACCTGCAAGAGCTTCGTTTAAGCCTTTTGCTAATTCAATTCCTTCTTGAAGGGATTTATTCATTTTCCAGTTTCCTGCAACAATATTTTTTCTCATGATCTAATTATTAAAATGTTTAATATTCTATTTCTAACTTAAATTATTTCTTTTTTTCTTTCTTTGGATAAGATAATTATCTAATGTGCAAATCAGTAGCAAAGGGATAAAGAACCAAGCCAACACCACATTTAGCACAGATAAGAAAGAGGATTGCCCCGATTTAGAGAGCGGTAGTTGCTCCAAGGGAGCATTCAATTCATATTCTGTGGGTAAATCATTATTACTCCACTTATTCAAGACAACACCATTTTTCATTAGTAGCAAACCTGGGTTGGAACGTATCATTGTTTTCAGCATCACATCATCGCCTAGATAGAAACGATACTCCGCACCCGATTTATCTCTCCAAGCATCAATCTGATCCTCTTGTGAGGCGGTGAGACAATAAAAACGGTAATTATATTTCAAACAATAGTCGTAAATATCATTAATCAAATCAATATTACTATCGTCTGTTTCCTTCATATCATGTGCAACAAGAAGGAAGGTATATGTTGTATCGGCCAATAAAGAATCGGTCTTTTCCGTATTATCGATAGGACAAAGCAAATCGAAATTGGAGATAGGTGGTCGGTAACCCTGTGAAACAAGTTTATCTTTCCGTTCAATAAAGGTCCAGGTACTATCTGGATAATTATCCAGTGTAAAAATCTTCTTAGTGCCATTCTTTTCCATCACATAAGACACCTTATAGACATCTCGTTTAGCATCAGCGGGTATTGTTCTTCCAGCTTGTATATCTGCTTCAACATGATAGGGGCGAAAGTCAAGGATAGGCAAATGGTCTAAACAATAGAGGGATAGCACAAAAACAAAGGCTATAATATAAAGCGATATAATCCATTGAAAAGAATCGGAAGCTAATTGAAAAATGGATTGCCAGTTTCTAAAGACAGTGACAGCAAAAACAAGAAGAAACAGATTCTTCGCAAAGGTCATCTCATTAGATAAAACAATGGCATCTCCAAAGCAACCGCAATCTGGTAAGGGGTGATAAAGAAGGAGATAAAGGGTAAGTGGTGTCATCACAGACATCACCATTAAGACGAGTGTGGTAGAGATTCTACGTCGAATGCCAAACAAAAGATAGGCACCTAAAGTAAATTCTAGTACGCTTAATGAGATGGAAAGGGCAAGTGTTACTAGTGGAGGAAAAGCATCCACAAACCCAAAAGAAGTCAAATAGTCACTTATCTTGTATTGCGTACCAATTGGGTCAACAGCTTTTACAAAACCCGAAAAGATAAAAACAACAGCCAAGACAAAACGGGAGATATTTGTCCAACTCTTACCTATAATATGTTTATATTTATTTTCCAAACTCTAATTTAATCAATCCGAATACGGCATAATTAATCATATCCATATAGTTAGCATCAATTCCTTCTGAAACAATTGTTTGCCCACTTAAATTCTCTATCTGTTTTGTTCTGTACAGTTTCATCAGAATCAAATCTGTATAAGAACTAATACGCATGCTTCTCCACGCCTCATCATAGTCATGATTCTTTTTAATCATCAAGTCTAGAGCTTCCTGACTGAATTTTTTATAATGAGCTAAAGCCTCATCGACCGCCATATCATCTTTTTCCGAATAGCCCAATTCAAGCTGAATTAATCCAATTATACCATAATTAACAATGGCCATGAACTCATCCTTCACATCGTCGCCTACAAGGTTAACTCCTTTAACTTCAATAGACCGAATGCGATTTGCTTTAATAAAGAGTTGGTCCGTGATAGAAGAGGGGCGCATAATACGCCAAGCAGCACCGTAATCGTGCAGTTTTTTTGTAAATAAATCTCTACAAGATTCAATTATATGTTCGAATTGTTTGTTCGTCTCTTTCATTTTTTCAATAATAGGCAACAAAGTTAACAATAATATAGAAAAAAAGAGAGAGGACGCTCTAAAAAACTTTAAAGCGCCCTCTTATTCTAAAATAAATGGAAAGTCTTAGGAACATCTCAAAATCTGTCCGATACGTAGTTTTGAATTTCTAGAGATACCATTCAAACGGCAAAGTCTTGAAATAGAGACACCGCTTCTATGCGAGATTCTGGATAAAGAATCACCACTTTTCACACGATAGTAGCGACTTTTGGTTGCTTGTTTACGTTTATGAAAAACATAAGTGTCAGCAACAATATCTTGATTTGGGAAGTCAAATAAGAATTTAGGATTAATAGCTACACCTAAAAAACGAACTTCAAAATGTAGATGCGACCCAGTAGAGCGCCCTGTATTTCCTCCTAATCCAATAGCTTCGCCAGATTTAACATACTCATCCTGTTTTACTAATTGTTTGGACAAATGACCATAAACCGTTTCCAGTCCATTATCATGTCGTATCACGATATATTTACCATAACCTCTGCGCTCATAACGAACAATACGCACACGGCCATCAAAGGGAGCTCTAATCGTATCCCCGCGATAAACTTTGATATCTAATCCGTAGTGAAAACGGTAATGGCGAGAACCAAATTTGGAGGTAATTCGCTGATGCATTGTTGGCATAGTGAATCCGCGTAAATCTATCTCAAAAGAATCGGGAACAGTTACATTGGGATAGTTATGAACATGGTCATGTGTCCATGTAGGATATAACGTATAAGCAGGATATTTAGCTTGTTCCGCCTTTATCTGTAGATGTAAAGCCAACGAATCAATAGCGCGCAACTTCAAATCAATCGGCGCTTGCTTAGCCAATAAGTCTTGTGCCTGTAGCAAATTGAATGGAGCAACAAGCAACAAAAACAAGATGCAATATTTATAACTATAAATGTTTCTTCTAAAATTCATCACTAGCATATAAATAATCAAAACTAGACTGTTTATAAGTAAACAGTTCATTGGCGCTAAAGAAACGATTTAATTCAATCTCTGCTGTTTCCGCAGAATCGGATGTATGTACAATATTTTCTTGAAAACTCATGCTAAAGTCTCCTCGAATAGTACCAGGAGCAGCTAGTCTACCATTTGTTGGACCAGCAAGAGCACGTACAGCAGCAATAGCATCTACGCCCTCATAACAACAAACAATAACTGGAGCAGTCATCATAGAGTCTTTTACACGTTGAAAAAAAGGTTTACTACTTAAATGAGCATAATGTTCACTTAACAATTGGTCTGTTAACTGCATCATTTTTAGTCCCACTAAACGAAGCCCTTTTTGCTCAAAGCGCTTTAAAATATCACCTATTAATCCACGTTGTAGCGTACAAGGCTTTAAAATAACTAAAGTTTTTTCCATATTGCTCTCTATTTTAAACTATGATTGTTTTTCTATACAAACGTTCAAAGTTAGTATAATTAGCAGAATCACCATAAAAAAAAGGTATCTTTTTCAGAAAAAAGGATGTCCTAAAAAAAAGCAGCCACTTTTTCGGCGTACATTAGCTGATTAACGACCAATTTGTATTGGATTTACGTAGATAAGCTAAATGTTTCCACAACACATTGTTTACAGGAAGATTGGTTAATGGGTTAGTATAATTAGCAGAATCACCATAAAAAAAAGGTATCTTTTTCAGAAAAAAAGGATGTCCTAAAAAAAAGCAGCCACTTTTTCGGCGTACATTAGCTGATTAACGACCAATTTGTATTGGATTTACGTAGATAAGCTAAATGTTTCCACAACACATTGTTTACAGGAAGATTGGTTAATGGATCGGCTTTTAACACTTTTTCGGCTGTTTCTCTAGCCAATTTAAGAATAGCCTCATCTTGTACAATATTAGCAATTTTAAGATCGAAGGCAATACCACTTTGTTGTGTTCCCTCTAAATCGCCTGGACCTCTTAACTTCAAGTCGGCTTCAGCTATTTCAAAACCATCATTGGTCTGCACCATAATGCCTAAACGTTTACGTGTTTCTTCCGTCATTTTATAGGTAGACATTAAAACACAATACGATTGACTAGCACCACGACCAACTCTTCCTCGCAGCTGATGTAATTGAGATAGTCCAAACCGTTCCGCATTTTCAATCACCATCACCGATGCGTTGGGTACATTTACTCCCACTTCGATAACAGTAGTAGCCACCATTATCCGACTCTCCCCTATCACAAAGCGCTGCATCTCGGCCTCTTTCTCTGCAGATTTCATCTGCCCATGTACTTTAGACACCGCATACTGCGGAAACATCGATTGGATAGATAAGTAGCCATCTTCTAGATTTTTTAGGTCCATCTTTTCACTCTCCTTTACTAGAGGATAAACAATATAGACCTGACTTCCCTCTTGTAATTGTTGTGCAATAAATCCATACAACGACTCGCGACTGCTTTCATATTGCAAGATGGTCTTAATTGGTTTTCTACCAGGAGGCAGTTCATCAATAACAGAAACATCCAAGTCGCCGTACACCGTCATAGCAAGTGTTCTAGGTATAGGGGTGGCAGTCATAACCAACACGTGCGGAGGGGTTTTACTCTTTCCCCATAGCCGAGCACGCTGTGCAACACCAAAACGATGTTGTTCATCAATAATCACCAATCCTAAATTGGCAAACACCACTGTGTTTTCTATCACCGCATGTGTGCCAACTAAGATATCAATCTTCCCATCTTGCAACTGTTGCAGCAATTCCTTTCTTTTCTTGCCCTTTACAGAACCTGTTAGTAAAGCCACTTTCACATCGAGTCCAAAAAGAAACTCTTGAATTGTTTCTAGATGTTGAGTTGCCAAAATTTCTGTAGGAGCCATGATACACGATTGAAACTTGTTTCCATTAGCAATCAGCATCGTCATCAGTGCCACTAATGTTTTACCACTACCCACATCGCCCTGTAACAAACGGTTCATCTGTTTTCCACTACCTAAGTCGCGACGAATCTCCTTCATCACCCGCTTCTGTGCATTGGTCAATTGAAAAGGTAGATTTTTCTCATAGAAAGTGGTGAAGATGGTTCCTATTTGCTTAAAAGCCGACCCATTTTGCAATTGATGGCGTAGCTTAGCATACCTCAATATGTTTAATTGCAAATAAAAAAGTTCTTCAAATTTCAACCGATAAGTAGCCTGTCTCAACAAATGAGGACCAGATGGAAAATGTATATTTTTTAAAGCATCGGGCAACGATAACAGCTGATGTTCTTTTATAAGATAAGCAGGGAGTGATTCCACCAGACTGGGTAAGGCTTGCTGAAATAGAGCTTTCTGCAATTTGGTGATTGCTTGAGAATTGAGTGAATACCGCTTCATCTTCTCAGATGTATTGTAATAGGGTTGTAAACCCATAGTAGAGAGTGTCAACGTTTCGGCCTCATCCACATCAGGATGAGCAATATTTATCCTACCATTAAACGAGGTAGGTTTACCAAAAACAATATATTCTTTATGTAGTTTAAAACGTCCTGCTAAGAATTTTAATCCTCTAAACCACACTAAATCCACAACACCCGTACCATCTGAGAAATGCGCAACCATTCGTCGTGTTCTTCCCTCTCCTATCACTTCCAGATGTAATATTTCTCCCTTTAATTGTATAAAAGGCATATTACCATCGATGTCACTGATGCGATATACACGACTTCTATCCACATATTTATAGGGAAAATAATAGAACAGATCGTACACCGTAACCACATTGATCTCTTTTTTGAGCATCTCTGCACGTTGCGGTCCAACCCCATGGACATACGTTATATCTTGTGTATATAAATCAAACATCTTTTATACCATTGCTTTAGCAACAACCCAATCAAATGGTGTTGTTAGCTTTATATTTTCTCGATTACCTTGCACTAAATAAATCTCTTCTCCCATCGCTTCAACAACCGAAGCATCATCTGTAAAGGAATCGTTATACGATTGTTGATAGGCTTTTATCAGCAAGTCAGCCTGAAAAACCTGAGGGGTTTGAACCAACTTATACTGATTACGATTGACCGTTTTACTGCCACTGCCAATCCGTTCTCGAATAGAATCTACCAAATCCACCACGGGAACCACTGCGCGTTTAGCGTTAGCCATCTCAAAACAATGCTCAATAACAGCAGAGGAGACAAATGGTCGCACACCATCGTGTACTGCAACCAGTGCTTCTATATCGGTTATGCACGACACCCCGTTTTGCACAGAGTGAAAACGTGTTTCTCCACCAGCAACCAACGTTACTGGCACCTGAAAGGAATACTCTTTACACAACGTATCCCAATATAGATGCTGTTCAGAGGGCAAGACTAAAAGAATAGTGAGTGAAGAGATGGTATGGTAAAAGCGGTTTATCGTATGCATCAGAACAGGCAAGTCTCCCAAACATTGAAACTGTTTAGGCACCTCTCCTCCCATACGCAAGCCTTTACCGCCTGCCACAATAATCACATACTTCTTCTTATCCATACGATACAATCATACCTTTACGCAATTCTTCCGCTTCTGCAGGAGACGTTAACTGCGCTAAAATGGTTAAAGCAAATTCCAAAGCAGCGCCAGGACCTTTACCCGTAATAAACAAGCCATCCACAACCACCTTGTCGGCTACCACATTGGCGCCTTCTAGATAAGATTCAAAGCCAGGATAGCAGGTTGCTTTTTTACCCTTTAGTAGCTGCAAGCCACCCAATACCATTGGAGCAGCACAGATAGCTGCGATATATGTTTTCCCAGCCACCCTACATAAAAGGTCTGCTAGTTCTTTCGAATCTTTCAATCCCTGTGCACCTGGCATACCACCAGGTAAGATATAGGTAGCCTCCTCTAAAAAGGTAGTCTCTTTTATCGTTGCATCACACAACAGACATACACCATGTGCACCTATCACTTGTTTCGTGGTAGAAACGGCAATCATCTTTACATCCAGACCTGCTCTACGCAACACATCAACAGGAGCTAACGCTTCTACTTCTTCAAATCCATTAGCAAAAAACACATAAGCTGTTTTCATAAGTCGATTGATTTATAGGTTTATATTATTTCATACTAGACCTTCCCTTATACAAGATAGAGAGAGTCAGTTAAAAACGTTTATTTCAATTTAAAATCATACGTAATCGTGCCTATTTGGTTCGATACGCTTTTAACGCGATTAAAGGTTGTTTTTTTAGCAGCACGTTCAGCCGCATCTCGCAAAGCTCTATTCACCGTATTTGTTTCCTTATGGATAGAGGTATAAAGCACTTTTCCTTCGGGACTCACCGTGATAGAAACAACAACACGTCCTTCGGCTTGAACTGTATACAAAGGCATTGGCAATGCACCTTGTAGCGAACGACCATCCATATTAAGACGTGCAGCAAGATCTGTTGTGCCATCGCTTCCAGCCTGTTCAGCACCCTCATCTCCCTCCTTTTCGGGTAGATCATCAGTAGTCGTACGCTCCATCTTTGCAGCCTTATTAAAAGCATTCGAGGTACGTTGAGCAGCCATCTTAGCTATTTTTCTACGCTCCTCTTGCTGTAAAGCAAGTAAGATAGAGTCCTTTTTCTTTTGCTGCTGCAAGTGGTCCACTTCAGATGGTTCCTTTTGCGTTAATAATTTATCTTGATTTACCTTTTTCTCAGGCACACGCTTCTCCACTGCAGAGGCAACAGGCTGTAGAACGGTATGCGTTCTTTTCATCCTTGCAATCTCTTGTCTATCCACAGCAATAAGTACCCCCTTTTCCTCCTTCTCTTTTTGCACAGGTGCAACAGAGATAAAGCATAACCCCACTAAGAGCAGAAGATGAAGGAGTACGGTTCCACTCAAAGCTATTTTTTTTCTATGAGTTTTACTATTCATCATTAGTTACGTTCTGGAGGCCGAGTGGCCAAAACCATCTTCAACTGCTGATTGTTCGCAATATTGAGCACCTCAACAATCATTTTATAAGGAACGCTCTCATCGGCATAAAGTGCCACGTACATTTCAGCATTACGTTGTGCACATTGGCGAAGAAAAGCAGACAGTTCGCTTAAACGTATAGGTTGTTCCGTTTCATTACCATAGCCAGCATAATAGCGTTTACTTTTGGTGATGATAACACGAGCCAAAGGTTTAGCAGATG